>NZ_PZGG01000028.1 GCF_003043455.1 Staphylococcus simulans
GAGCACTCACATTAAGGTTTGATTACAAATCGATTAAAAACCTCTCTAACCGACTTTAGTCGTATTATAATATATGAAAATGATATATTACATAGTTTTGACATAGTGTCATATTCATTCAGTCTGCTAGTAGCTTTGTGTGTAGAAATGATATGACCTGGATAAATGTTAATAATGCGTTTCAACAACGACCAATGTGTTAATAACATCATCAAGTCATCTATTTTCTAACGTCACCCACAGACTTGTACTTCACTGACGTTAAGAATCAAACATCTACGAAATTCAGAATTACCAATCCAGACGTTTATCTACAGACTGTAATATATTCAAAATAATATATTGTTAAAAGGAGTATCATTTTATGTCTAAAAAGTTTCATTACAAAACCCCAGCAATCATTGCATTAACTATCGCAGGATCTGCTATTACAACGCACCAAGCATATGCGCAAAGTAATTCAGAAACTTCAGAACCTACAAACACTACAAGCAATGTGAACCAGAATCAACAGCCGACAGGTAATCAAACGGCTCAAAATCAATCTACAACTCAGAATCAAACAAATACTATTGCAGGTACACAAAAGTACGAAGATCCGACACAAGTACAGCCAAAAGAAAATGATGAGAATTTGAGTTACGATTCTAAACTTGATCAATTAAATAATCAAGCAGAACCAAGTAATGAAGCAAATGCACAACAAGCTGCTGACGCTCAAAACAATACTACTGACCAAACTAAAGATGCTGAACAACAAGTTACAGAACAAACAGATGCACAGGCTCAAAATGCTCAAGCCACAGAACAACAGCAATTAGCTGAACAACAAGCTCAAGCTGCTCAACAACAAGAACAAGCAAATAAACAACAAACTCAAGAAGCACAACAAGCTGCTCAACAACAAGTTGTAACTGAACAAAACAAAGCTTCTCAACCTGAAGCACAAACTTCAGTAAATCAAACAACTTCTAATACTGTTGAACAACCAAAAGCTACAACATATGCAGCACGTTCAACTCAACCTGTAACAACTTTCCGTTCAGTACAGCAACTTACACAAACTGCTGCACGTTCAGTACAAGAGCCAACGCAAACAGCAACGCGTTCAGCTCAAACTACACAAACTGCAACACGTTCAGCACAACCTGCACAAACAACTTATAGTGCACCTAAACCATCATTACCAAAATATAAACCGACAGTGAATTCATCTATCAATGATTACATTCGTCAACAAAATTACAAAGTTCCGACATATGAACAAGATTACTCTTCTTACATCCCTAAGTACAACTATCGTTATGGTAAACCAGAAGGTATCGTCATCCATGATACAGCAAATGAAAATTCAACATTGAATAACGAAGTTGCTTATATGAAAAACAACTGGCAAAATGCCTTTGTTCATGGTTTCGTAGACGGTAATCGTATCGTTGAAACAGCGAACACAGACTACCTTGCATGGGGTGCTGGTCCAGTAGCCAACGAACGTTACATTCATATGGAGCTTGTGCATACACATGATAGAGATTCGTTTGCGCGTCAAATGAACAATATCGCTGATTATGCCGCAACAAACTTACAATATTATGGTTTAAAACCAGATAGTGCTGAATATGATGGCCGTGGTACAGTATGGACTCACCGTGCAGTTTCAAACTTCTTAGGTGGTACAGACCACGTCGATCCGCATGGTTACTTACAATCACGTGGTTACAACTACGATGCTTTATATGATTTAATTAATGAAAAATATTTAATCAAAGAAGGTGTTGTGGCACCTTGGGGTACTGCATCAAGTACAACTACACAACCGACACAACCAACAACTAAACCGACAACAAAACCTAGCACTAATACATCTCAATTAAAATTAATTCCAGTAGATTCACTAGGTCGTCTTAACAACACTAACAACGGTTTATATAAAACAGTTTATGATAAAGCTGGTGTTCAAAATACATCATTAAATAACCAAACATACCGCTTAACTAAAAAAGCGTTATTAGGTGATAAATCATTCTACTTAATCAGTGATTATAATAAAGGTACAAATTATGGTTGGGTACAAACTGGCGACATCACTTACAAAGTCGGCCATCCTGTTACTACAAACACTAAAACTTACGGTGTTCAATCAGGCACAAAATTATACAGCACACCTTGGGGTACTGATAAACAAGCTGTCGCAACTGTTTCAGGTACAGGTGCGCAAGCATTTAAAGCTTCTAAACAAACAGAAGTCAGCCCTACTCAATATGTATACGGTACAGTAAATGGTAAGTCAGGCTGGGTAGATATCGCTAAATTATCTAACTACACTGCACCTAAAACAACTGTCAGCAAACCAACAACACAAGTAAAAGGTGTAAGTACTACAACACCATCTAAAACAACAACTAAAAAAGCTGTGACACCAACGACTAAACCAGTTGCGAAAACAACTGTAAAACCTGCAACTAAAACTGCAGTTAAACCAGTTGCTAAAACTACAACAAAAACAGCAGTGAAACCTACAACAAAAACAGCAGTGAAACCTACAACAAAAACAGCAGTGAAACCTACAACAAAAACAACAACTAATAAAGTTGTAAAACCGGCAACGAAACCAGCAACTACAGTTAAAACTACTAAAACAGCAGTGAAACCTGTAGCTAAGAAAGTTGTTAATACAGTTAAATCCGTAGCAAAATCAACAGCTCAAAAAGTACAACCTACTGCAAAAGCAGCTACTACAGTTAAAACTACTAAAACAGCAGTGAAACCTGTAGCTAAGAAAGTTGTTAATACAGTTAAATCCGTAGCAAAATCAACAGCTCAAAAAGTACAACCTACTGCAAAAGCAGCTACTACAACAAAAGCTGTTGCAAAACCAACAGCAACAAAAGCTACAACACAAACAGCTAAAGCACCTTTAAACAAAACAATTACAGTAAACAAATTAGGTCAATATGTATCTGATAACTATGGGTTACGTGCAAGTGTTTATGATAAAAAAGGCGCGAAAGCTGCGAAATTCTTAGGTTACACTTACAACATTACAAGAGAACGTAATCAAGACGGTACATTGTACTACTTATTACAAAATATCGGTTTAACAACACCACTTGGTTGGGTTAACGCAAAAGACGTAAGAGTTGCAGATAAAGGTCTTGTTACACCTACATCTCAACAATATAGTGTGAATACAAAATCAAATGGTCTATACACAACACCTTGGGGTACAGCAAAACAATTAATTGATCCATTAACAAAACAAAATGGTACATTCAAAGCAATTAAACGTACTTTAGTCAACAAAACTCCATATGTTTACGGTACAGTGAATGGTAAAACAGGTTGGGTAGCTGAAAAAACATTAACACCTAAAACAACAGCTAAAGCAGCAACAACTTCAGTACAAAAACAACAACCTGCTGTGAAATATAACCATGATTATATCGTGACAAGCAACAAAGGCTATTACTACAAAACACCAAATGGCCAAGTATTAGGCTCATTAAAAGACCAATTCGGCAACATCATTACAGTCTTTGAAAGACAAGTAGTCAATGGCGTAACTTGGTATCATGGTGTCTTAGCTAATGGACAAACAGCTTGGGTTAAAGCGGCAGATGTTCGTAATACATTGACACGTACAAACGTTTCTGACTACTCATTTGATCAAGCAGTCGCAAAACAAATGAACTTACCTTGGTCACCTAAAGTTCAACACGTTGCTGGTCAATGGGACGATGCATCAGAAGATGAAGTCAGAACTGCGATGGATCCTAGAACTATCACAGAAGATGCTACGCAAAAATATCAATTCTTACGTTTAGATAAAGCACAAGCCCTTTCAGCAAGCAGTGTAAATAAATTACTTGAAGGTAAAGGCATTTTAGAAGGACAAGGTGCAGCTTTCACACAAGCAGCTAAAACTTATGATATTAACGAAATCTATTTAATCTCACATGCTTTACTTGAAACTGGTAATGGTACATCAGCTCTTGCTAACGGCGGTTACGTTAATAGTGCCAATAAAGTTGTGACAAACGAACCTAAAAAATACTACAATATGTTCGGTATCGGCGCGATTGATACTGATGCAGTACGTGGCGGCTTTAAAACAGCAGCACACTACGGCTGGGATACTGTAGAAAAAGCAATTATCGGTGGCGCTAAGTTCATCACAAGTGATTATTTAGATAGAGGTCAAAACACACTTTACCGCATGCGTTGGAATCCAAGTGAACCAGCTACGCATCAATATGCGACTGATATCAACTGGGCAAGCCACAATGCGACAAGAATGAAACAAATGTATGATAAGATCGGTGAAACTGGTAAATACTTCGACACAGATATTTATCGCGTTTAATCCTCATTATTATTTTGATATTTGAAAAGGACCTGCAGCGTAATTATTTGCTGCAGGTCCTTATTCATTAAAAATACGGTATACAGAAACCTGTATACCGCATTCCTTTTAAATGTAAAAGGTTTTTTTATTTAATTTTGCCAGTAACTTATATAGTGTTTCCACATCTTCAGCGGATAACTCTTCACATTGTTTTTGTAACCATTCTCGGCGAGCGACATTAATTTGATTGATTAATTCTTCAGATTTCGGCGTGACACTTAATACTTTACATCGTAAATCATGATTTGATTGAACACTGATCACATAACCTAAATTGACCAGTTTTTTAATCCATCTCGAAACAATAGATTGTTCCTTTCCGATTTTCATCGTTAAATCATATTGTGATAAACTATGATGCTCATTCAAAACGCGTAAAAGTTCAATTTGTTCAGTTGTTAAATTAGCGCATTGACCAAATCGTTTATTTACAATAATCAAATCATTGTGTGTCAGTGTTATTTGTTGTTCAAGTTGTTTAAACATAGATGTTATACCCCGCTAGTTTTAATATACATATTATAAGTTTTTTGCGGAAAATATACAACAAAAACTTGTAAAAGTTGTTTATCTTGCATTTAAGTCGGTAAGTATAATACGTTAAGATTATCCAAAATCTCAAAAGGAGTTTACATATGCATAAATCACTATCCCATAGAGATTATTATTTTGATAATGCCCGTGCCTTTTTAATTTATTTAGTGGTATTCGGACATTTATTAAACCCTTATGTAGAAGGACACAAGCACATGGGTGCACTGTACTTATTGATTTACAGTTTCCATATGCCCTCTTTCCTATTTATAAGTGGTTACTTTGCGAAAAATATCGGTAAGCCTGATCATTTAGAAAAAGTTGCGAAAAAACTATTAGTACCTTATTTTGTGTTCTTTAGTTTCTTCTCAGTTTATTATTATCTGACAGGTAAAAGCAGTCACTTACAGTTGGATCCATTTGATCCTGTCTTTGCGTTATGGTTCTTAATTACACTCTTTATCTTTCATGTTGTCTTAGTGATTGTGAAGAACTATAAACCATATTACGTCTTACCTATTGCTGTAATAGTGTCATTACTTGCAGGCTTTTCATCTAATATTGATGGCTATATGAGTTATTCAAGAACGATTGTGTTCTTCCCTATTTTTTATCTAGGGTTCTTAATGAATAAACATCAAGCAATGTTACTAAGAAATAAGAAATTAATTCCTATATCATTATTGATTTTAGTCGGATTCTATATCGTGTATATGATTCATCCGATAAATTCTGATTGGCTTCTTGGCAGTTCACCATATAGTTCATTAGATGGACCAGATGTTTACAGTCCATTGAAACGTTTATTGCTCTATATGATTATTTGTGCCACAATGTTCTCATTCTTGAACTTAGTCCCTTCAGGATTACATTGGTTTACGTATGTTGGTCAACGTACGATGTATATTTATCTGTTACACGGTATTGCGATCGGATTGATTAGAGGTTACAAACTTTATCCTTTCCAAGATCCAATTACAGTGTGGACTTATCTTTACTTGATTGGTTTAACAGCACTTATTGTCTATCTGTTATCGACAAACTTTGTAGCAAAATGGACCAATCCAGTCATTAATCTCAAGTCACCATCAAAATTTAAATCAAAACTTTGAAGTATCGTGAGGCAAATCCACTTTGTCTCACTTTCTTTTGGTAATTATCGACTTAAAATTAAAGCAATTCAGACTTTTTGACAGTTTTCAGTGTTACAATATGTTAAGATAGCATTTACTTACATAGTGCAGTAATCAATTGAGGTGTTAACAGAGTGAAATTATCTTTAAATACAAATTCTAAATTTTTACGTGCGCCAAGCATCAGACAATTTTCAAGTCGAATTAAAAACATACCAGATTGTATCAATTTAACAATCGGTCAACCAGACTTTCCTATGCCTGATGTGGTTAAAGACGCATACATTAAAGCCATCGAAAACGATGAAACAAGTTATTCTCATAATAAAGGTTTAATGGAAACAAGAAGCGCGATTCGTCAATACTTCAACGTACGTTATAACGTTGATTACACAGAAGAAGAAATTATCGTGACGAATGGTGCAAGTGAAGCCATTGACACTGCTTTACGCAGTATCTTGGAACCTGGAGATGAAATCATTATTCCTGGTCCTATTTATGCAGGTTATATTCCATTGATTGAAACATTAGGCGGACAGCCTGTTTACGTAGATACTACAAAAACAGACTTTAAAATTACGCCTGAAGCTATTCGTGCTCATGTGACTGATAAAACAAAAGCCATTCTTTTAAACTATCCTACCAATCCAACAGGAGTAATTTTAAATAGAGAAGAAGCTGAAGCGATTGCTGAAGAGTTGCAGCAACATGAAATTTTTGTGTTAAGCGATGAAATTTATGCTGAAAATACCTTTAAAGGTAAACACACATCACTAGCTGAATTTGAAGGTTTACGTGACCAATTATTATTAATCAGCGGTTTAAGTAAATCTCATTCTGCTACAGGTATTCGTATCGGCTTTTTACTAGGCCCTGAGTACTTAATAGAGAAATTAACATTCATGCATGCTTATAATACGATTTGCGCCAATGTACCAGCTCAAATCGCTTGTATTGCTGCATTAACAGATGGCATTGATGCACCAAAAGCAATGAATAAAGCCTACAAAGAACGTTTATCTTATTTAAAACAACGTCTGCTGGATATGGGCTTTAAAATTGATGCTGAACCTGAAGGTGCATTCTATATCTTCCCTAGCCTTGCACCATTCAATATTGAAGACGACTTTAATTTCTGTGTGGATGCATTAGAAAAAGGCCATATCGCTATGGTTCCTGGTTCAGCCTTCACAGATGCAGGTAAAGGACATATTCGTATTTCATATGCCTATGATTTAGACACAATTAAAGAAGGTATGGATCGTCTAGAAAATTATTTAAATCAGTATGTAAAATAAATCATCATTAAGAAAGTGAGATAGACTAGTTCGCTAGTGCTACCCCACTTTCTTTTTTAGTATTTTTATTGTGCGAGTTATCTTAATATTATCCCTAAAAAAATTATCCTCTCTTATGAGCATAACATTCCCTCTTTATTCTCAGTATTTCTTGTTGACTTGGCTAAACTTCCGGTTGACTCAGATTCTTTTCTGCGAAACCGCGCATCATGTTATAGTAATCTTCTTTTTCATCTGAATCTAAATTCAATTGATCAATCACTTGTGTTGAAATGTTTTTGAATTGTGCTTTCAATTCTTTTCCCTCTTCAGTTAAACTTAACATTACTTTTCTTTCATCTTCTGGCAATCGTTTTCTAATGACTAAGTTTTTCTTTTCCAATCGCTTAACAATCGGGCTGATTGTACCTGAATCTAAAAACAATTTATTACAAAGGGTTTTCACAAACACCTCTTCATCATCTTCGATATAAGATAAGACCATATAATTTGGGAAGCTGATATTGTATTGTTTTAGAAACTTGTTAAAACGGTTGATCACTTCTTTAGTTGTGATATAAAAAAGAAAACATAAGTCGTGATCCAAATCCTTCTTTGTGCTATTACTCATATAATTTCACCTCTATGTTAAAATATATTCAACATCATAATGAATGTCAATGAAATAGTTTTAATTATTAAGTAAATTTGCGCTTGCTTTATATAATTTGTTTAACACACTCCGCAAAATAAAACACTTAATAATAGCGATAAAATAAAGAGTTATGCGGTCTTTAAAAATATATTAATCCTAACGTGCACTTTATAATTTTAATCGCTGTACGCCCTTTTTTAATTTACCTAAAAAGTAAAAAAACGACATAAAAAGCCTCCCGCCTCACACCCCAAAGGTGTGAACACGAGAGACTTGTAAAATCTCATTTAAATAATTAATCTATTATGGGAATTTAGGGAATTGATCAAAGTCAGGTTGACGTTTTTCTTTGAATGCGTCACGACCTTCTTTCGCTTCATCAGTTGTGTAATAAAGTAACGTTGCATCCCCAGCCATTTGTTGAAGACCTGCTAAACCATCAGTGTCTGCATTCATTGCTGCTTTTAAGAAACGTAAAGCAGTTGGTGAATGTTGCATGATTTCTTGACACCATTGTACTGTTTCATCTTCAATTTGGTCTAATGGCACAACTGTGTTGACTAAGCCCATATCTAGAGCTTGTTGTGCGTCGTATTGACGGCATAAGTACCAGATTTCACGTGCTTTCTTATGACCTACGATGCGCGCTAAATAACCTGAACCGTAACCTGCGTCGAATGAACCGACTTTAGGTCCAGTTTGACCGAATCTTGCATTGTCTGCAGCGATTGTTAAGTCACATACGACTTGTAATACGTTACCGCCGCCAATTGCATAACCACGTACCATTGCGATAACTGGTTTAGGAATAACACGGATTAAACGTTGTAAATCTAATACATTTAAACGAGGAATTTGGTCGTCGCCTACATAGCCGCCATGACCACGAACTTTTTGGTCGCCGCCTGAACAGAATGCCATGTCGCCTTCACCTGTTAAGATGATTACAGAAATACGTTGATCATCACGTGCACGTGAGAATGCGTCAATCATCTCTTGTACTGTTTTTGGTGTGAATGCATTACGCACTTCTGGACGGTTGATTGTAATTTTAGCAATGCCATCGAAAAACTCATATTTTATCTCTTCATATTCTTTAATTGTTTCCCATTGTCTAGTCATTTTGCTCCTCCTTATTTAAAAAACCTAATAATAGTATATCAAATTGTGTTGGTTCTTCCACGTGAACCGTATGACCGGCCCCTTCTACAACATGCACTTCACTGTTTGGAAGTTGTTGATGCATCTTGTGTGCGAGTTCCACAAACTTTTCATCATACTCGCCTACAATCAAGCAGATCGGTAGTTGAAGTTGTGTGAGTTCTGGCCATAAATTCGGCATATGTCCTGTGCCATAATCACGCAGTGCTTTCGCTAAACCGGTTGGGTCTTGTGCTAAGCGCATCGCACGATGTTTTTGACGTTGTTCTTCTGTCATCATCTCTGCTTGGCTCGCAAACAATGGCAATTTTTCCCAATCATTTACAAATACTTCAATACCAGCAATTTCTAATACTTTAGCGCGTGCTTCATCAACTTGTTGACGTTCACTTTGAGCTGCTTCATCCGCAATGCCTGGTGATGCACTTTCTAAAATCAAACCTGCTAACTCTAATTGTCCATGCAAGGCATAATACAACGCCACACGGCCACCCATAGAGTAGCCATGCAAATAGATATGGTAATCTTTAAATTGTGCTAATACGTTATCTAACGCTTCACAAATAAAATCGAAATGCCACTGCTTTCTTCTGTCGCTTTGGTCCTGACCATGCCCAGGCAGCTCTATCGTTACCACATTAGCAGATTCAGTCAGTTTATCAATGTGCGAATCGAAAGACGTCGCATCACTGATGAATCCATGCAACATGACTAATAAATTATGATTTTCTGTTGTTTGACTGTCGTAAAAATTATAATTCAACATTCGCAATTTCACTCAATTTCTGATATAAGATTTGGTGCTGTTGACGATTGTCTTCACGGTCTGTACGAATTTCATAGATATAAGACTCTAACTGTGATAATGGTGTGAATTTAAAGTCTTCAACAGAATCCATTAATGCATAGTTGAAATCATACAACATCGCCGCATGTTTGAACTCAAGATGTGTTGGTGTACCGAATAAACGTTCAAAGTATTTTGCTGCGGATTCTTTTTGTGGCAGATAAGAGAATATACCGCCGCCATCATTATTCAACAGCACAATATTCAAATGAATATCATTCAATTTCGCCATCAATAGACCATTCATGTCATGGTAGAAAGCTAAGTCTCCGATTAAGAGTGTGACTTTCTTATGCACTGCCATACCAATAGCAGTAGAAACAACACCGTCTATACCATTGGCACCACGGTTAGCATAAATCTCCGCTTCACAATCTACAAATAGATTATCTACATCTCTGATCGGCATAGAGTTGCTGACGAATAAAGTATCCTCTTTAGTTAATTTATCTAATAAGATACCGACATTCGCTGCTTCATCTGTCGCATGATCGATATAACTCTTCACTTCAATTTTTGCACGACTATCCATATTTTGCCATTGGGATAACCAACGCTTGCGATACGCTGTTGGAATATCTCCGAGTGCACGGAAGAAATCGTTCGGTGTCATTTCAAACGTAATATCTGCAGGTGTTGGGAAGGCATCTGGTTGTGCACTGTTTTGTACTGCGATTTGATAAGCATCTGTGGCTTTCAACCATTGATTTAATTTTTTAGACAACACTGGTTTGCCGACACGAATCACAAAATCAATCTCTTGCGGGTCTAAACCTGCACGAAACAGTAAATCATACGTTGAAATGATGTTCGGGTGACCTGATTGACGCAGACCTGAAAGGGGACCTGCTAAAATCGGCAAGTCATGAACCGTCGCAAACGGCAATAATTCTCTCACATCTTGATGCTGCATATCGCCAACAATGACGAATCCGCGTTTTTTCTTCAAGATTGGCTTAATGGCTTCAACTGTAGCTGTCTTTTGATATTTAGGTAATACTTTTTCATTTGTCGTTAACCACTCTGTCATCTCAAAGTCTGGTGTCAACGGTTCTCTGAATGGCAAGTTAAGATGTACCGGACCACGTTTTGGTCCTTCAAAATATTGACTTGCAATCTGCATTTGGAAACGAATGACATCTTCTGTTGAACCTGTTGTATCATCAGCTAACGGCATATCAAACTGATGACGTACAAAGTTTTGGAACATGTTGACCTGGTTCAACGTTTGCGGTGCACCAATGCCGCGTAATTCGTGTGGGCGGTCACTCGTTAATACCACTAACGGCAAGTTGCTGATGTCACTTTCAGCCACTGCTGACGTATAGTTGGTTGCAGCTGTGCCTGACGTACATAAAATGGCAACAGGTCGATTGCTGCCTTTAATCAATCCGAGTGCAAAGAATGATGCACTGCGCTCATCTGGATGAATCCATGTTTTAATGCCAGGATGTGCTTCAAACGCTAAAGCAAGCGGTGTTGAACGAGACCCTGGACTAATGACAACTTCTCTGATGCCATACGCATAAATTTCTGAAGCTAACGTAAAAACTTGTTTAGTTAATAAAGTTTGATGATTATCCATGATTTTCGACTCCTAAAGCATTCATCATCGGAGTAAATTTAAGTGTAGTCTCTTCTAATTCACTCTGTGGATCAGACTGCTTGATAATACCGCAACCTGCAAATAAAGTTGCTTGTTTCTCTTTAATCAACATAGAACGAATTGCGACGATAAACTCGCAATTATCCTCCATATCAATATACCCTACTGGTGCACCATACAGACCTCTTGTCCCAAACTCTTTTTGTTCGATAAAGTCCATAGCCTTTTCTTTAGGATAACCGCCTAAAGCAGGTGTTGGATGCAGACGATCAAGTAAACCAATATACGTATTATCTTCTAATGCACCTGAAATCTCTGTATATAAATGATACAAATGATCATTTTTTAAGATTTTAGGATGCTTATTATAATCTACATCTGTGACATAAGGCTCAATATCATCTAGAATACTTTGCACCACAAAATGATGCTCTTGTAAGTTCTTCTCATCTTTCAAGAAAGCATCTACATGTTTTCGATCTTCTGTTTCATCTGATGTGCGTTTGATTGTCCCTGCGACTGCTTTTGTCGATAATACTTGATTTTCAACTTCCATCAGTTGTTCTGGGGTTTGTGAAAAGAACACAGATCCTTCTGATTGCATTACGAATATATAGCTGTTTGATTCGTTGTGCATCGCATTTTCTAACACATAAGCGATATCAATCGGTCGATCAAAGCGAATCATACGTCTGCGTGCTAAGACAATTTTTTCTTCATCATTCATGGAATCAATCGCTTCTTGCACAAGTTCCAACCATTCTTCTTTATAGATGTCTTCACTGCGAACTACATCCCCATTAGGTTGTGTCGGTTTGACTTCTGTTTCTGCAACTTGTTGTACAAGTGCTTGTAGGTCTTCTATATTAAATTCTTCTCTTAATACTGTATAAGTGACGAATGTTTCTGAAGCATTCAACGTAATTAATACTTTCGGCAACACGAAATGGTTCAAGCCGAATTGACGCCACTCGTCATCTGATTTATGACTTGAAAATTGGAAACCTCCGCACACTTTCAAGTGATGTTTGTTTGAATCTGGATGGATAAGTGCGATATCATTTTTATAATTTTCCCATTCACGGAAAATGGTTTGTTTATTTTCATAGTCATTTTTAAATTTTAAAAGCGCGTTATATCCGAAAAAGGCCGTTTCTCCTGTATTCTCCCTGAAGTAGAAGCGGTCATCTGCTTTACCTTCTGTCATTTGGAAAAGCATGATTGGGTTCGTCGGCTGGTCAATTTTAACCTCCACTGAAACCCATTTTTCACGGCTTTCATATATTGCGTCGAGAATTTGATCATCCTTGACACTTACAGTCATCTATCTCACTTCTTTCATCATTCTACTTAATCACATTATCTCATTGTATCATTTTTTAACTTCATCTGTACTTTGATTTGCACATTTATTATTTACTATTTTTACATGATTTGACCTTTCTCTTTCTATTGCTTAAAATAAATTTATTCATCAGAATGCAGATAATTTATAATAGAATTTTTGTGTCTTAAAATCCGCAATCTGAAATTTGGTATTTTTAAGTGTTAAGAAGGAGAAACCATGTCAAAACAATATCAGGAATTTTCAACTGTTCGAAAATATTGGCTGTTGATGCGTCCTCATACATTAACTGCAGCTGTGGTACCTGTATTAGTCGGTACTGCGACAGCGAAGTTATTCTTATTAGGTAGCGAAGACCATCTTAAATTCAGTTTATTTTTAGCGATGTTACTTGCTTGTCTGTTGATTCAAGCAGCCACTAATATGTTCAACGAGTACTATGACTTCAAAAAAGGTCTTGATGATCATACATCAGTCGGTATCGGTGGTGCGATTGTGCGTAATGGTATGAGTCCGAAACTCGTCATGAACTTAGCAATTGCCTTTTATGTGATTGCTGCGCTCATCGGTCTATTTATCGCGTCACAATCTTCTTATTGGTTAATCCCAATCGGAATCTTGTGTATGGCCGTAGGTTATCTGTATACAGGCGGTCCTTTCCCAATATCTTGGACACCTTTTGGAGAACTATTCTCTGGCGTCTTTATGGGACTCATTATTATCTTAATCGCGTTCTTTATTCAAACAGATAACTTACAAGGTTACGCTGTGTGGATCAGTGTACCGATTATTATCACTATCGGTTTAATTAATATGGCAAATAACATCCGAGACCGAGTGAAAGACAAAGAAAGCGGACGTCGAACATTACCGATTTTATTAGGTAAAGCAAACTCTATCCGCTTCATGGCCCTCATGTACATCATCGCTTATGCATGGGTAGTTTATACCGTCTTCTTTGTACCTGGCGGTTCAATCTTTTACTTACTCGTACTGTTATCATTCCCGTTCCCTATCAAAGCCATTCGTCGTTTCAAAAAGAACGATACACCTGCTGAAATGATGCCAGCTATGGCAGCAACAGGTAAAACCAATACAGTATTTGGTTTACTGTATGCGTTAGGGATTTATATCAGTGCGTTATTAGGCGGCATCTAAAATCAAGAGATTGGAACTTTTTGTTCCAGTCTCTTTTTTTATACTGTTTCAGGTTCAATAACCATGTGGTAATAATCGTGTCCGTATAAATCAATAATACCTTCACTATGAAAACCTAAACGTTCATAAAGTCTGAACGCACCTGTATTGACTAAATCGCAACTTAAGCTCAACTTGTAAGTTTTTGAGTGATGAATCACTGATTCCATTAATTGTGTTGCGATACCTCTGCCTCTATATTTTGGAAATACAGCAACGGTTTCAATATATAGTTCATCTGACTTTGCTTCTCTTAAAGGTAAGGGTGTCCCTATCGCTTTCGCTTCTTTTGGTAAATCTAACTTCAACCAATTTTTTTCTAAATCCATTTCATCTTTACCTAGGTACGTAATAATAATACCGGCTACTTCCCCTTCCACATCATAAACTTGTACGTTGTCGTAATAACAACGATATGGAATGTCTGCAATACTTTGTTCTAGCCATTGAATAACGTGCGCTTTATCAAAACGTTTTACAATCGGCAGCTCCATATCTTGCCAAATAATATACGTTAATTCTGCAATGGCGTGTTTATCGGTTGGTTTAGCTGGTCTAATCATTGTTTTCTCCTTTGTGTGTTTAATCATTATCATTCACTATATAGTTTAACAATCATTCATATTGTATGTTCACTTTTTATTTTAACATTTGTATTATTGGAAAGTTTATATTCTTTCATTCATAATAAAGGTATCACTTGAAAAGAGAAAGGAGCAATCAGCATGAAAGTAAATAAAATTGTTTATATTGTACTTGCACTGTTCCTAGGTAACTTCGGAGTGCACAGATTCTACGCAGGTAAAAACGGCTCAGGCCTATTACACTTAGCGTTCTTCTGGACAGGCATTCCACATGTAATCGCGATTATCAGCGCAATCAATACAATGTTATTCAGACCGGCAGATAAGCATGGTAATATCACATTTTAATAAAACGGAGTTGAAACTATATGAATAAAGCAACGATTCTAACGTATTTAAATGAGAATCCTGCTAAATATCTTGTCCTTTATATGGACAACGGCAATGAAATTTCAGTCGAAGCCGTTAAAGAGAATTCAAATGCAGGTGCATTACACGTTACAGAACCCTCAGAATATGTAGTAGATATTTCCAAAATTTCGTATTTCGAACTATTAGAACGTTCTACGTATTAATATAGAAAAGAACCTGTCAATGCTTGTAATAAGCTGACAGGTTCTTTTATGTCCTTTTTTAATTAAGGGTGAAAAATCAGTAATAACACTACTGCCACAATTTGTGCAACAGAAGTTGTGATAATACGACGCGTATAATAATAGCTGATTGATAGAATAGCTTGAACGATGAAAATAAAAATGCATAACCAGATTTGATCGAAGTAGAAAAAGAGTGAACTTGATGCGAGTGCAGTAATCATAATCGCTGCCCAAGCAGGAAGCTTTAGATTCAACAATTGTTTTTGAAGTACTGTACGCATATAAAGTTCATGACAAGGAATCACAAAAAGTAATGTGACTAAAATCTGCCATTTAAAGTAAACGCCAGAACGTGATAAATCTTTAATCAATGACGTGTAAGTTAAATCTTGTGACATCAAAGACATAATCAACTGTACAATGATTAAGGCAATTGCGGTTAAAATACCGATACCGATGGATGTCAACAATCGTTTCGATTCTAAATCACGTTGATAAAAGACATAACTGATACCCGCAAACAACATAATGCCTGTATACAGATACCAATATTCTTGTCGTTCTCCCCACATGATAAATAAGATGATGTGGAACACTACAAAGCTTATCACAAACCATAGTAATGCTTTTGTATTAGTTTTCATTATCTTTTAACCTTCTTGATCAACTATCTTATAGCGTTTATGATTAATTACCGTTTTTTCAGGTAAATCTAATGATTCAAAATTTTTCATAATAGTTAAGTCAACAATAACAGAGTTATCATTAATTTTTTCGACACGGCCTCTTAAACCGTCATAAAATTCTACAATATCTCCTACTTCTGCAATAGTCATTACAGATCCTCCTTGAATTATACTATTCTATATTGTACTAAAATTCTTCCTTCAAATAAACAAATATCCTGTAAACACGTTATAATTGTAATTGAAGACCGACTCAAGCCTTTATCGGGCAAAGTGTATAGTTGGCATTTTATCCTAATTTAGGGCATAAATAAAGTATCAAGCAAAGTAAGTACAGAAGGAGAGAGAATGTATGAAGTTTGTTAGTAACAAAGGTATCACAGACCCCACTTTAAATTTAGCGATGGAAGAATATGTCTTAAAACATCTTCCTAACGATAGCGATTACTTTTTATTCTATATTAACCGCCCTTCTATCATTATTGGTAAAAACCAAAATACAATTGAAGAAGTGGATCAACGTTATGTAGACGAACATAATATTGATGTTGTACGTCGTATTTCTGGCGGCGGTGCAGTTTATCATGATTTCGGAAACTTAAACTTCAGCTTTATTACTGATGACGACGGCAATAGTTTCCATAACTTCAAGAAATTTACACAACCGATTGTTCAAGCTTTACAAGCAATGGGTGTAGATGCTGAAATGACTGGACGTAACGATATTCAAATCGGTGCTGCTAAAATTTCAGGCAATGCCATGGTTAAAGTGAAAGAGCGTATGTTCAGCCATGGTACTTTAATGTTAGATAGTGACTTAAACGAAGTTGCGAATGCCTTACGCGTAAACCCTGCAAAGATTCAATCTAAAGGGATTAAATCAGTACGTAAACGTGTCGCAAATATCTCTGAGTTCCTAGAAGAACCCATGGATATTGAAACATTCAAAGAAACTATCTTAAAACATATCTTTGGTGAACATGAAGTTGAAGAATATGTGTTAACTGAGGATGATTGGAAGAACATTGAAGCTTTAAGTAATGAAAAATATCGTTCATGGGATTGGAACTACGGTAAAAATCCTAAATATAACTTTGAACGTGAAGAAAAATTCGAAAAAGGTTTCGTTCAAATTAAATTGGATGTTAAACGCGGCCGTATTGAACATGCGAAAATTTTCGGTGATTTCTTCGGTGTCGGCGATGTGTCTGATTTAGAACATGCATTAGTCGGCAGCTTGCATAATTTTGAGAGTATTGAAGCAGCGTTATCTGAATTCGATACGTATCATTATTTCGGAGATATCCCAAGAGAAGAATTAATTCGATTAATGTCATAATTAAATAAGCTTTACATGATTAAGGTGAGAATTCAGTTTCTCACCTTTTCATAATAGATAATTATACTGTTTGGTACACGGTAAGATACACGAAACAAAAACATCTATCAATTTAAGAGGTTTCTGACTTTATAGCACCTTAAGACCAATGGTTGTTTCTTTTTTTACCAATCCACATTAAAATCAACACGAAAATTGTAATTAATATAATTGCCCCTATATACAGTAAAAAGAATGCAAAAAAGTTATTTGTAACATCAAACTTTCCTCTTAACCATGTTTTTACTAAATAAAGGATTGCAAATGTTATTAAAGAACAGTCCAATAAATCTGTTGCCATTTCTTTGACATTTCCAGAAGCGAAATTTCTAATCAGAACATTATTTAAAGAATAATAAATAATTGCAAATCCTACTGAGAAAATTATATTCTCATTCTTTAAGATTATTAAAATCAAAAAACATATACCAACTAAAAAACTTATGTTATAAACCCACATCCCCATTGTCACTTTTTTCAAATAACTAATAATCGAGTCGAAAACACTATGTACTTTTCTCATTTTTTCACTCCAGATTGATTTTAACAAAGGAATACTTCTTCATTATATATTCTCGCATCATAAATTTCTTGTTCTAAAAATCGTAATACACTTTTCTTAGATATTGATATGATTTTACTTTCTTCTTTTCATATTGAATATAATGTTTGCTACTTCGGTATTCTTATGTGGTTAAATAGTATACATTAACAATATAAAGGGGATTAAAAACAGTAGATTTTCAAATGGAAAATTTGATTACAAAAAAATCCCATTAAGTCAACGTCTTAGACATTGATTTAATGGGATTCTTACAGTAACGGAAACGGAGGGATTCGAACCCTCGCGCCGCTCTCGCGACCTACACCCTTAGCAGGGGCGCCTCTTCGGCCAACTTGAGTACGTTTCCATATGGCTCCACAGGTAGGACTCGAACCTACGACCGATCGGTTAACAGCCGATAGCTCTACCACTGAGCTACTGTGGAATAATGTTATTTCTTCAAGCACAAATACTATTATAACAATCCCTTAAAATAATTCAAGAGAAAATAACGAAAAAGTTGCGGAACATTTACACTCATTCCCCATAAACATCCCGCAGTTTGAGATAATATCTTAAAATGTTTAAAATTACGCTAGCTGCGTGTTGTGTTATTAATCACTAAATAAGTACAAAGTGTTTCATATACATCTAAAGCAGGTTTAGAGTAGTCAATAGGATGCTCTGTATTCCATTTAATTTTCTTAACACGCTTTCTGATAATGTGTTCATAGTAGGCTGCATTTTTATATTGATGCCAGATAGTACGGACCGTTGCGGTTGTGATTAAAGATTGTCCGTCAGTGAAGGTTATTTTAGTAGTATTATTCTTTAACGCTTTGATATCTTGAACAAATTCGATATTAATCCAAATATTGTCTTCAGAGCGTTCAGAATGGGTAGAGAATAGAAAGATAGAAATAACTGGTGAAAGTAAAATGGGTGGTTTACTGTTGATGTTTGTAATCCGAGCAGTATCAGATCGAAGAGATTGAAATGTTGATCCGTAAAAGCGACAAGAGTTATCTAAAGTTTTTTGCGGGGAGCTTTCTACAATCCTCGGATTTTTATTGTAGGTAAGCAATTTTGTATGGAGTGCTCCATACTCTTGAGCAATGACTGGGATATTGGCCATATCATCACTTTTGAAGATGCTATGTTCGTCCATAAGCACGTCCTCCTATTTAATTAATTACAATTAGAATTCGTTAGACATCTAATCATGTAATTATTGTATACTAGCACCTAGAAAAGTCAATAGAAACTTTTGAGTTAATATTACACTTTTAATTTTTAAAAAGTCAGAATATTCATTGATTTTAGATTAAATGCAATGTATACTCGTAAATAACTTAAAAAAAGAAAGGCAGTGATTAAAATGAATCACAATATCAATGTAAAAAATGGAACACTGAAGGCGTTCGTAGCGAATGTAAACGACCTGGGGGTAGAACTCGTAATTGATCAAGCTCTACGTAATGTACGTAAAGAGAAACTTACAGAACTGATTGACCAAGCTTTAATCGAAAAAGATGAAGCAGCATTCAATCGTTACATTGAAGAATACAATCAATTGGAGGATGTTTTAATTGGCTAACTCGTCGTGGGATTCCTGTTCCTGTTCATACTAAAAGGTCTATTCATTTTAAATACCGAATGAATAGACCTTTTTTGTTTGCTTATTTTTAAGCGTTATTTAGAAAAACTTCTTTCTATTTCCCCTCTTGTTCATTTAAATAGTAATAACCAATTGTATACGTCAGTACTTCATTATCTTGAATCGGACTCGTTTGGTCTTGAGATTGATGACGTACATTTTTATGTGCATTCTTGAAGACATCTGAACTCAACCAATTTTTGAAACATGTTTCCGCATCCCAAATCGTTAAAATTTTCACTTCATCATATTCTTTTAAATTATTTGTCGTTGTGACAAACATTTCTTTAAATCCTTCAATTGTTTCAATACCTTGTCGTTTATAAAAACGTTCTACAATGCCTTCTGCTGAACCTTTATCTAATTTCAATTTATTTTCTGCCATAAACATAGCACATACACTCCTTTATCTGTTTTCAATCAATTTTCCAACAACAACGACACGTTTATCAGAACGTGAAAAAGCATCTTCACACGTAGATAACGTCATAATCTTGTCTTGTGGATTGACTGAAATATCTGTTTTGATTTTTGATTTCTTTTTTGTTGTTTTTAAAAACTGTTCATATTCATGTTCATTGTTAAAACTTGTCTGTATATAGTTATCGTGCGCATGAGTCGAATATGCGCTGAATATTTTTAAGGCATACTGATGATACTTTGTATCAAATTCTATCGTTTGATGGTCATCATAAAATGTTTGATTCAAATATTGATGTAGTTCATCAAACATAGTTTGATCACCGACACTATGCCCATAAAGCACCGTATTTTGAGATAAATCTTGTAAGTTATTACGATAATCTACAAAGATACTGCCCTTTTTTGTTTTTTGTTTCTTAAAGTTATGTTCTAAATAATCTTGATTATTTCGTGACTGTAAAACGGGGTAATTCAAACTCGTACCTTCTAAGCGAATCCATCCATGAATGTCAGAGTTGATCTCTGCTAAGGCTTCAAATTGAGGACGAACCCCTTTCTTTTTAAAGTCCGTTTGTAAAACTTCATATTGTTTTTCTTCCGCTTCATTATCTAAACGATGTTGAAAGATAAGATAAACAGCCGCAATAATAACTAATATTAACCCAAATTGAATGACACGCAGTACTTTCTTCATCATTATCACCCACCGTGACATTTACCAATCAATATGCCGCAATCTTTATCATGAATAATCTTTGCGTCGATTTGGTAAATCTTTTTTAATAATTCAGGTGTCACGATAGTTTGCGGCTTACCTTGTGCTGCGATTTCACCATTTGCGACACAAATCAATTCATCACTATAAGTGAGCGCTTGATTGATATCATGAAGCACCATAATGATGGTTAAGTGATGCATTTCATTTAACTGTTTAATCATTTCAAGGACTTGATATTGATAATGTAAATCTAAAAATGTGGTAGGTTCATCGAGTAATAAATATTGCGGTTCTTGGACTAATGCCATTGCGATAAAAACACGTTGTTTTTCGCCACCTGACAAAGCACCAATCGGATGATCTGCATACTTGACTAAGTTGAATTGTTCAAGTACACGTTCAATGACCGCTTCTCCTCTTTCATCTTTCTTCAACCAATGATGACGACTATACCGCCCATAGCGCAGCAATGTTTTTACGGTAAAATCTTCAGGGACTGTGCTATTTTGATGGACTGCTGATAACATTTGTGCAAGTTGCTTCTTACCTAATGTATTCAGGTTATTGCCTTCTATGTAAACACAACCTGCTTGAGGTTGAAGATAACCTGCGAGCATTTGAAGCAAAGTACTCTTGCCTGATCCATTCGGTCCGATAATAGAAGTCACCGCATGACGTTTAAATGTTAGATTCAATTGATTAAAGAGTTGTCTTTGACCATATTTAAAATCAACTTTGTCGATATTCATTTCGGTACGCTCCTTTACAGATTAAATAGATAAGATAAGGTCCGCCGATAATCACCGTAATAATATGGGCAGGTACCTCAAATTGTCGTGACATCAATCTGCCAAGTGTATCCGCTAACAGCACGGCTATCGCACCAAACAACACACAGCAAAGTACTACCTTCCTATAATCACTGCCGACTAATCGACGTGCAATATGCGGTACAATCAAACCTACAAACGCCATTGCACCCGCTACAGCCACGGCACTGCTCGCTAAAAAGACCGCAATTAATCCTATTAACATACGGTAACGTTGAATAGGAAAGCCTAAGTTATGTGCTTGTCGATCATCAAACCCCAACATATTCGCTTGTAAAATAACAGTCATAGCTAATATCAGTCCTATACTAGTTGTCACTGAAATTTGCGCCGCATCTTTCCACACTTTTAAAGACAACCCTGCAGATAATCTCACAGCTGGATTAGCTGTTAAATATTCCAATACGCCATTTAACATCGCATACATTGATACCCCGACAAGCAGCATACGCATCGGATTCAGCTGATAACGATGTTGTAAATAAAACAACAGAATGAATGGTAATAAACCACCTATAAAACTAATCACAGGCATATAAAAGAATAAAGTTGGAATGAACGTCATGACGAGCGCCTTAGCTACTAATGCACCTGAACTTACCCCAATAATACTGGCATCAGCAAGCGGATTTTTCAGTACTGCTTGAAGATAAGCACCCGCTACTGATAACGCAGCACCTGCACAAATCGCGACAATGATACGTGGTAAACGTAAGTCTATAATCGCATCGACCTGGTTATCATGACCTGTCGTAATTTTATGCCAAAACTGAGCTGAACTTATGCCTAATTTACCGTTAAATAACGCAAATAAGACCACCACCACAAATAGAATCAAAGTACAGCTAAAGACATAACTAAATTTATATTTCATGCTGCACCTCATTTCTTGTTGTAAAAGGTATCATACAGTTCCTGCATTGCTTGGTCTGCATCGATATTAGCTGTAATGCCGAAAGGTTGTTCTTCTAAATCATAGACACGCCCTGTCTTGACTGCTTTAAAATGTTTCCAAATGTCATTTTCTTTAAATTCCTTATCGAACATCTTTTTAACTTCTTCCGGCATGCCATGAGGCAGACGCAAAATAATATCTGGATCAACGTCATACAGATATTCTGTATTAGATGCTAAATATTGTTTAGATTCTTCTTTAATCACATTTTCACCGCCCGCAATTTCAACTAAGTTGCCGATATAAGAGCGGTTCGTTGCGACTAAATAACTACCTGGCACTCCCATTAAAATCAACACTTTAGGGTGCTTTTGTTTCGCTGCTTTTTGTCTGACTTGTTCTTCAGCACGGGTTAATTTTTGGTTTAACTTCAATGCTTCTGCTTCACGATTAAATTCCTTACCCATTTGTGTAATGGATGTCTTCATTCCTTTAAGACTGTCATAGTCATAGAAAATTGCTTTAGCTTTAATCATTTTAAATTTTGGTTTTGTTTCATCTTCAATAGTAGAAATACCTAAAATATGCGTCGGATGAACAGCTTGTACCTTCTCCATATCCGGTGTCATCGGTTGACCGACTTTCGGCACATTATCATATCGTTTTGGTAATGTTTTATAAGAATCCGGCTTGCCAGCAATATCTAAATTCAAAGCGTCTAACGTTTGTGTCAAAGCTACTGTTGTCGGTACAATACGAAAATCTTGCGAAGATGTTTGATTATTTTTATCTTCTTGTGCTTGGCAACCAGTCAACAAAACAATCAAGCTTAAAAGTACAAAACACCATCGTTTAATGTTTTTTCTCATGACCTTTACCTTCACCCTTTCTGACGTAAAGTGTAGAGACCACTAACAAAGCACTCGCCAAAATAATCACTGCCCCTAAATAGATTTGATTCATTCTCTTTAAATATTTACCGACATCTGAATGTGTCTTTGTGAATTTAATAGGTTCACTATCATCCGCATGTCGATTAAAATCAGGGAATATTTCAGGCAATGGCGGTTCTTCCATTGATTTGGCGGTCTGTGTTGTTTTAACATCACTTGATTGTATAGGTCTTATTGGTTGTGATGACGTAATAAACGGTGTTTCTTTTACCGATTGTGTCTGGTTAAATGCTTGATGGTTTGCTGATTGTGCATTATTCACTATTTCAGACTTAATTTCTGGTTGAGTATCTATCACTGAATTTGTTTCTTTTGTTTCAGTTGCTTTTGTTTCTTTGTTCATCGGTCTTAAATTGTCATCATCTTTGGAAATAGATGTGTTATCTTTTTCTGTTTGTTGATGTGATTTTTCTGTCTCTACAGCTGCTTCATCAAACACTATTTCAGTTGTATAGTGATGATCATAGTTTAAATGCGGAACAACAATATGTACTCTTGAGATCAACATTTTCTGATCTTTTGGCATATTAAATTCAATGACACGTTGATCTTGTTGTGAATCTTCACTTACCACTTTTACTGGAATACGTGTTTCGCCCTTAAAGATTTCGAAAGACTTCCACCATGCAGCATTATTTAACGTCATTTGAACGGTTGCTTGTTGATTCTGATAGATGACTTTGGCTGGATGCACCATATATTGATCCATCACTGAACGTTGATTTGTTTAATGTTTCAATACTTTGAAATTCAGATTCTGCATTTCTGATACATGACTATTGGATTTCTTAGGATTTACTTTTTCAGGTGTGCGTTTTTCTGTTGGTTGTGTATCTGATTTAGGTTGAATATCTTTTTTCGGTTTAATTTCTTGTTTCGGTGATGGACTTGGTTTTGGTGTCGGTTGTACTTTAGGTGTCTCCTCTTTTGGCAACTGTGCTTCTAAATCAATTTTGGTTGTATAGTGATGGTCGTAATGAATATCAGGGACGATAATATGTACTTTTGAAGTGAATGATTGCGTCTCTGGTGTGACTTCAACTTCTACTATACGTGCCTCTTTTGTTTCACTGACTGTCCGTACATCACATTGTTTATCACCTTCATATAATTCAAAGGCTTTCCACCACTCTGGATGTAGTAATTTAAACTGTAAATAAACTTTGTTGTTTTCAGTTCTGATAGTTGCTGGATGTGCCATATAATCATTCATGACTGACACATCCTGACTGTTTTCTTTATAGACTTTAAAAGGTATCTCTTTAATTGCTTGTTGTGACAACGTTTCATGATTGACTTCAGCTTTTGATTCATCAATGGTAAATGAACAAAGTAAGCTGCCACATAGTACTGCAGCTAAACATTTGTGAGGTACATTCATCTTAATGTTGTCCTTGTTTACGTTTATAGACGACAAAAGATAGAAGTAATAAAGCTGAAGCACCCATTAAAGTGATATAAAGCCATTTAGATTCACCAGCAGCTGTTTGTGGATTTGTCGGTGTTACATCTGATGATGCAGCTTTTTCAGTTGAACCGGCACTTTCACCTTTTGAATCATCCGCATGTGATGCAGCTACAGCACTATCACCTTGTTTATCCCCTTTTAATAAATACGTGATGTTGTAGTTATGATCATATTTAAAAGGTTTACCGTTAACTTCTTCATCGATATACACTTTAATTGTGCCTGGAATTTCGCCCGATGTTTTATCGATTAAAAATTCTGAAGTACGCTCATCTTTAGCTTTATCTTCATGTACAATATTTTCTTTTTGGCCGTTAAATGTAAAGTTAACAATCCAGTGGCTATGGTTGACTGTGAACTGTACATATTGTTTACCGTTTTTATCAATGAGCTTAGCGGGTTTATTGAAATAATCATTTGCCATCGACACGTCTTGTGTCTTATGTTTTAAAATATCGTAATTCAGATCTTTTTCAGCAGCTGAAGCTACAATGGAAAAAATGGCCCAAGTTAATACAATTAATACAGCACTCATCGCGATAACTTTCTTGATTGTTGTTGTCATATGAATCATCCTTCTTTCTATATGATGAGAGGTTGTGAGAGACCCACAACCTCATATTCTTGGTTTCTCAGGAATACATTACAGACTGTTTTTCTTTGATTTCACATGTCTATTCCAAAACAGTGCGATACCACCTAAAAATACAGATAAAATACCAAATGTTGTCGCTGATTCTTCTGTACCAGTTTTCGGCAATGCTTTTGCCTTAGCAGGTGTTGATTTGTTTCCTTTAACTGATTTTACAGTTTCAGACTTCGCTGCTTTGGCTTTAACTGAACCAAGCGGCTGTACAGATGATGGCATAGCTTTCATAGATGGTTGAATTGCTGTCGCATCTTGTACTTCTGTCACATCTTCAGATACTTTTGGTTCTGTTTTTTGAACTGACATCGGTTCTACTTTTATTTCTGGTTTCACATTAGACTCTACCGATGCTTTATCAGTAGATTTATCGACTTGCTTAGTATCTTTTTCTGGTGTGATAACTTTTGGTTGTACTTTTTCTTTTTCAGCTGTTTTATCTACAACTTTATCAGTAGCTTTATCTTCAGCTTTTTCTTGTGGCTTAGGTATCGGCTTAACTTGAGGTTTTGATTCAGGGGCTTTTAAATCAGCAACCGCTTCATCAAACGCAATTTGTGTCGTATATTTATTGTTGTAATTGATGCCTGGAACTACAATATGCACCTTACTTGTTAACATCTTCGTACCTGGTTTTACTTCAAAGTTAATGACTTTTTGATCAGCTGATTTTGAAACTTCGTGTTGTTTAAGTTGTTGTGCACCATCAAAGAGTTCAAATGATTGCCACCAATCTGGATTTTTAATTGTAAACTGGACAAATGTTTTGCCATTTTCCTTAACCACTTTTGCTGGATGGTCCATATAATCATCCATGACTGATTTTTGATCTTCACCATCTTTTTTAACCATAAAGCCGATTTCTTTTGAAACAGGTGCAGCATTCAAAGTTTCTACTTTTGGCGTAGTGTGATTAGATAGTTGTTCAACTTGTGGTTTTGGTGCTGACTTCTCTACTTGTGGCTTAGGTGTCACTTTCGGTGCTGCTGCATCTGACTGTTGATTAGATTGCGCAGTCGGCGGTTTATTTTGGTCAAGGTCTTTAATTCTGACGTGGTAAGCACCTTCGTAGTTGATTTTAGGTAAGCTGACTTTCACAATCGCATCATAGTGATCAATACCAACTTGGTATGGGAAGACGACTGTTCTTTCATTCTTGTTCGTATCACGTGCGATCGTTTTCACACGCTCGTAACCTTCCTTAGTATCAACCATAAAGTCATCCCACATGCTTTCCGACTTAATTGTCATCGCCACATAGTGTTTGCCGTTTTGTTGGAAGACTTGCATAGGTTTAACTACTTCAAAGTCCATATGTGAAGGTTCATTTTTCTTACTATGCAGCACTTCAAAATTGTGATTTTCTGGATTTGTAATTTTGAAATCTGACAGTGGCGCATTTTTAAATTCTTTTTTCGCTGCTTCTAACTGTTCTTTTAATTGTTCTTCATAGTCAGCAAGCATTTCTTTATCATTTTCTGAAGGTACTTTATCTTTCGCCATCAATTTTTTAAGTTGATAAATCTTATCTTCTAACGTAATCGCATTATCGAATGCTTCTGTTTCTTTCTTTTTCTTATACTCATCTTGTGTTAATGGCTTAGAATCACTTGCGTTGATAGGTTGGTTGAATTTAAGTTCAACATCTCCAAATTCTTGGCTAGTAACCAATCTTGATGATGATTTTGTTGACGACTTCACAATGACACTTTGTGTATTATTTGGCACTGCGAATTGTAATTTTGCTGTTCCTGCCTTTTCATCGTAGGCAGTGACTTGTGTATTTAATTTATGATTCTCTTGATAAACATCAAACCTATCCCAAATTGTTGGAATGTCTAATGTTAATTCAACAGTTGATGCTTTATCACCTTTTATGAATTGAGCAGGTTGTTTGATATTTGATGCATGGAAGAACGCTTCTTGGTCAGTATTTGGTTTAACAACTTTAAACTCTACCGGATAACGCTCTTCGTTTGCGTGAGGATCTTGTAAAGATGGATTTTTTATTGCTTCTTGTACTGAGACTTGATTTGATGGTGTTGCTTTTTCTGTTTGTGGTGCTTCTTTCTCTTTTGACTCAACTGTTTTTGGCGCTGAAACAGGTGTTGCGTTTGGTGTCGTCGAAGTGTCGCTATCCGTTACAGTAGTTGGTGCTGCTGCATTTGATACGGGCGCTTCTTGTTCAGCTGCTTGTGCTTGCCCTCCTCCTAAGAAGATCACTGCACCTACAGCAATCGAAGCTGCTCCGACAGTAAATTTACGAATTGAATATTGGTACGCTTTCTGGTTGGCTTGGTTCATAACTGTTCTCTCTTTGTTGTTTCTCACGTTGATAACGCTCCTAATCATTAATTTTTTACACCAATAATGATAATCATTCTCATTAGCAATGTATAAAGGGAGTATAGCACACCCTTAAATCAATGTCATCATTATATTTTGTGTTTTTTAAAGTAATTAAAATGATACTGTTATGTTTATGTTATTATTAAATATTTATAGTTCGAAGAAATTTTGAAGTGTTTTGACATTATGCATATCAAGTGGATAGTAGTGGTTGACCTTTCCTTGATGAAATTCCGCAACATAATCTGCGCTGTTTATAATCAACTCATAGTCATGTGTAATGACTAAAATTGTATAACCTTGTGCTTTTAATTGTCGTAATTCTGTCGCAAATTCAGACATACGTTTGCCATCTAAACCACTAGTTGGTTCATCAAATACTAAAATAGGTCTGCCACTTTCCCTCGCACTCGCAATTGCCAGTCGCTGCATTTCTCCGTTTGAGAGTGATAAAGGATGTTTGTCTCGATGTTGTTTTAAATCAATCGTGTCTAATACATGTAGTAAGTCAGCATCTGACATATTACGATGACTGAATCTGATTTCTTCCTCTACTGTTTCACCGAAAAGTTGAGACTCAACATTTTGAAAGACTTGGTATACATCGTGCTTCCACTGTTTTTGACGTATTTTATGCATGCCATTCAAAATGACTGCGTCTTTATTTAACTTAATTGCACCCATTAATGCTTTCGCAAACGTAGATTTCCCTGCCCCATTATGCCCGACTATTGCTGTTATTGCGCCTTTATGTAAATCAAATCGATCAATATTTAAGTCTAATGTTTCTTTTTTCTGATAGTGATATTGCCAGTTTTGGATAGGCACCACATCGTGTGATGAAGGTTCTGATTGTTTGGGTCGTAGTTGTGTTAAATCTGTCGCTCGTAAACCATGTGCTTTTAATTGTTTAAGTTCTAATTGACGGAACTCCTCTTGATGCCACACTTTGGTAATCTGACCTGATTCGATTAAGATAAAATGATCTGCCAAATCTAGTAAATAATGCAGACGATGTTCCGCAATGACAATCGTCTTCCCTTGGTGTTTCCAAGATTGAATCATACGCGCTAATTTTTGGACGGCTTTGAAATCTAAATTTGAAGAAGGTTCATCCATAACAATAAGTGATTGTCCTGCGATTTCAATACTGATACACGCAATCATCTGTTGTTGACCGCCGGACAATTCAAAGACATTACTTTCTAGTAAATCATTAATTTGATATTGATCTACTGCTTTATCGATACGTGACTGAATTTCTTCTGAATCTGTATAATAATTTTCTAATTCGAAGGCAAGCTCATTTAATACATGTGTACAAAAGAATTGTGATCTAGGATTTTGAAAGATACTGCCGATTTGGCGACTTAAATCTTTGAAAGAATAGTCCTTCGTGTTTTGTCCTGCGATGATAATATCTCCTGTAATTTCACCTGAGAAAAATTGAGGAATCAGCCCATTGATTAATCTTAGTACTGTTGATTTTCCGCATCCTGATAATCCTGTTAAACAGACCACTTCCCCAGGACGAATGGTTAAATTAAAATCCTTTAATGCATTTTTATCTGACGCACTATAGCTGAAAGTTACATTATTAAATTGAATCATTTGAGCCTCCTCTTATATAACGTAATAAAGTATAACGAGTAAAATTAAGCATCCTGCGATAGTTTTGTCGATTGCGGTCATTTTAAATACAATGAGTGAAGTACGTGCAGCGTCTACAGACAGACCTCTTGTTAAAGAAGCGGCAGTCAATTCATTTGAGATTTTGACCACACGATTAATCAAAGGTACAACACGCATTTCGGTATAACGTATTGGATGCAGAAATGCTTGAAGTGTTGTCATACCCCGCATACGCATCGCATGTTTAATGTTTTGCGATTCTTGATAGACCACTGGAAGAAACCGAAACAT
Organism: Staphylococcus simulans; assembly: GCF_003043455.1. GTDB lineage: Bacteria > Bacillota > Bacilli > Staphylococcales > Staphylococcaceae > Staphylococcus > Staphylococcus simulans_A. The sequence goes on from NZ_PZGG01000028.1 coordinate 29,811, forward strand.
GACCGCTAAAGGAATCGTCAACACATTTGGAAACTTCATTTTCTCTAATGCACGAATGAACATTTCAACTGACGTTGTTTTAAATAAGACAAACCCCATTAAAGCTGCGGGTAAAAAACGTGTAAGCAAATTGGCTATTATAAATATCAAACTATACACAACCGCATGATATTCTCTCAATTGAAATGTTTCGATATACCATCCAGTAAAAAGAATAAAAAAGCATAATAAGCCAGTTTTATAATTATGAAGGTAAAGCAGACAAAATGTAGGTATCAAAATAATAACAAGTCGTGGATAAACTGCATGACCCGTAGTAGTGCCTGTTAAGGCGATAAAGGATATCAATACCATACTTAATAATTTTATTCTTGGATCAATTTGCGTCTTGATCATGACACCATACCTGCACGTACAAAATGTTTTTTAAATAGAATTCTTGCGATGACAATTCCGATAACCGCACCGACCATACAAGTCACTATTATAATAGGTAATGTTTGTAGCGTGAATAGTTTATCTAGTAATGCAGTATATTCATGTCCTCTTTTTTGTTCTAGATAATCGAAAAAGGATTGTCTTGCGAAGTAAAATGGAAGCAAACTGCCGAGTGACCAAAATGAAAATACAATATAACCGATACTTAATGATAACCAATGACGATAGTTGCCGATCTTCATAATTAAATCAGCTAGAATCGGTAATGGAATACCAGTAATTAATGCGAGTCCTGGATGACCCATAACAAACAATACTAAGCTCACTACAATCCCACTAATACTTAAAGCACCGAACTTTTGTGTTTTAGCTACCAACAACATAATAGGTACACTGCCGATAACCGCAAATAATGCAGGTAAGAAAAACATAATCACTGGCACTATCCCAGCAATACCAACAGGCGTAATCAACACAAAGAATATTGCGGTAAAGAGCCCGATGTTAATTAAATCTTTAACTTCTAATTTCTCACGTTGCATGCATGTATCTCCTCCTTAAAAAATGTCGTTAAATTTATCGTGTGAATATAACTTAATCATAGTTTACCACCATTGATAATGATTCTCAATTACGTGTTTCAGTTAAAAATCACTTTCCTTTAGTAAAAGATATAT
>NZ_PZGG01000029.1 GCF_003043455.1 Staphylococcus simulans
ATATATAACTGGTAAATTTTGTGTCAGTGCTTCTAGGTATACTAAGCCAAAAGTTTCTGTAAAAGAAACCATTATAAACATGTGCATATCTTTCATAATTTCTACAATGTTATTTTTGTCTTTTTTACCAAGAAAATGCATATTAGGATAACTTTTTAAATTCTGGTAATATTTTGAATCAACCACATCACCAACAATATAAACATTTACATTTCTCCCTAAGTATTTAGAAGTAAGGTTTTCAGCTAGAAATTCCAAATTCTTATTTTTCATAATCCTACAAACACAAATAACATTTATATCTTCATTAATATGTTTAGTTTGATTACTAGAATGCTTCAACCAAAAATCATTAATACCATTAGGAATAACATGTGATTTTTCATAAATTTCGTTTTTTATTTTTTTATTGCCAAACAGCAACTCTATTGTATTTTTCTTATAGGACTCTGATAAAAATATTATCTTGCTGGCATTTTCTAATATTTTTCTTCCTAAAGGTAATAGGTGTTTGTAAAATTTCATATAAAAATTTATATCAGTGTTTCTCACTGTCACAATATATGGCTTGCCTGTTTTTAACGCTTGATAACCATCTGAAAATAATGTGTGTGCGTGCACAACATCATAATCATTTAGGTTTAAGTTTAATTTGTGAACCCAATTCAATATTTTCTTTTGCTTTTTAAAATAAAAGAAACGATCAATTGGTTTTAAAAATTGTTTTTCAAACACATTTGTGTTTGTTTCAATCAACTTGTCACTAACATTTGATTCATCATTAATTTTCCTCGGCATAATAACATCATTTCTAACACCTTGTTGTTCCAATTGATTAAACATTTCGCTATATAAAGGTGAATGTAAGTAATTGCTATTAAAATGCAAAATTTCCATAACATCTAACCTTTCTTTTTAAATAGACCAGTAAGTAACATTATCATTTCCATATTTCTTAAATCTATTTTTCAAATCAACAATTATAGAAGAGTCTTTTTTCAATAATTCCAAGAAACTTGTATCTTCAATATTTTTGAAAACATCATGATTCACAGCATATAGTAAAACGTCAACGTTTCCTTTAAAGTCATTCATATCTACAATATCTGCTTCAATTTCATCAATAAAGCTATTGATATAAGGATCGAAAACTTTTGGTTTTATTCCAAATTCATTTAAAGACTTAATCATTTCTAACACTTTAGAGTTTCTGAAGTCAGGTGTATTTTCTTTAAAGGTTAAACCAGCAATTAAAACTGTTGCATCTGATGATTTACCTTTTTTCATCAACTCTTTTATTATATTGTTAACAACAAATGCGGGCATCGCATTATTAATCTTTCTTCCTGCTGTAATTATTTGAGAGTGGTAACCAAGATTCTCCGCTCTATAAATAAAGTAATATGGATCTACACCTATACAATGACCACCCACTAAACCAGGATAGAAGCCTAGTGCATTCCATTTTGTATTCATAGCCTCTATCACTTCATGTGTATTAATTCCCATCAAATTAAAAACTTGCGATAGTTCATTCATAAATGCAATATTAATATCTCTTTGGCTATTTTCAACTACTTTTGCACTTTCTGCTACTTTGATATTTGAAGCTTTGTGAATGCCTGCCTTGATAACTTTCCCATATATATCTGCAATCACATCTAGTGATTCTTCATCAATACCTGATACAATTTTTATTATGTTTTCAACTGTATTTTTCTTATCTCCAGGATTTATTCTTTCTGGAGAGTAGCCCACTTTAAAATCATTAATTACTTTCAATCCAGATATTTTTTCTAATAATGGTGCACAAACTTCTTCAGTAACACCAGGATAAACTGTAGATTCGTATACTACATAATCATTATTTTTCAAGTATTTACCTACTAGTTTAGTAGCGCTTTCAATTGGTGCTAAATTTGGTGTATTATCTTGTTTAATAGGTGTAGGTACAGTAATTATAAAAAATTCAGCATCCTCTAAATCATCCTCATCAGAAGTAAATTTTAATGATGTATTCTTTAATACTTCTTCTCCCACCTCTCCAGTTGGATCAATGTTATTATTGTATTTATTTATTTTGTTTTCATCAATGTCAAAACCAATTACTTCAAAATGTTTTGCAAAAGCTATAGCTAGCGGCATTCCAACGTATCCCATACCAATTACTGCGATTTTTTTCTCTTTCATCTTTATCCCTCATTTTTTATATTTATATTCCTGAAATTTTAGCCACTATAAAAATCATTTTAAAAGTGACTTAACTCTTTCAATCACGTCACTTACTTCTTCATTTGTCAAATTTGAACCAGATGGTAGACAAACACCTTCTTCAAATAGTTTCTTAGCATTATCTGCTTCATCACAAACAAAATCATATGCTTCATACAACGGTTGAAGATGCATAGGTTTCCATACTGCTCTTGCTTCAATATTTTCTACATTCAATTCTTTAATTAACTCAGCAGCACTAATATTAATTTTGTTAGGGTCAATTGTCATTGCTGTTAACCAACGATTAGACTTGCTGTCTGGTAATTCAGGTTGGAAATCAATACCATCAATTTCACTTAATGCATCATAATACATATCGAAAATATCACGGCGACGATTCACACGGTCATTAATAACTTCCATTTGTCCACGACCAATACCTGCAGAAATATTGCTTAATCTATAATTGAAACCTAACTCACTATGTTGATAGTAAGGTGCTTTATCTTTGGCTTGTGTTGCTAAGAATAAGGCATGTTCAATATATTCTTTATGGTTAGAAAGCAACATACCGCCACCGCTTGTCGTAATAATTTTATTTCCATTAAATGAAAAGATACTTAAATCTCCAAAACTACCACTCATTTTCCCGTGATAAGTTGATCCTAGAGATTCTGCTGAATCTTCAATTAAAGTGACGTTATAGCGTTTACAGATTTCTGAAATTTTCTCAAAGTCTGCTGTTTGTCCGTATAAATTAACAACTAATACTGCTTTAGGTAAAGCACCTTTTTCTTCATATGCTTTAAATGCTTTCTCTAAAGCTGTCGGTGACATATTCCATGATTCCATTTCTGAATCAATAAATACCGGTGTTGCATCTTGGTATAAAATTGGATTGGAAGTTGCGCAGAATGTTAATGATGAACAAAAGACTATGTCGCCTTTTGAAACACCTGCTTCAATTAATGCTAGATGAATCGCAGATGTACCACTTGCTGTAGCTAGTGCATAATCGACACCTACATAATCCTTCATATCATTTTCAAATTCCGTTACGTTCTCTCCTAATGGTGCAATCCAATTATCATTAAAAGCTTTTTCTATGTACTGGGTTTCTGTCCCACCCATATGCGGTGTTGATAAAAATATTCTCTCTCTCATTATCATCATTACTCCTTAATAACTTTTGCGGGTGATCCTACTACCGTTACATTGTCCCTTACATCAGAAATTACAGTAGAACCTGCGCCTACCATAACATGCGCTCCAATTTTCAAATTCGGAATCACTGTCGCATTTGCTCCTACTTGCGTGCTTTCACCAACTGACACATTACCAGTTAATACTGCTCCTGGAGAAATATGTGTATAGTCTTTAATTACACAGTCATGTTCAACCACAGAGCCAGTATTTATAATGGCATGTTGTCCTATTACTGTTTCAGCATTAACAATGGCACCGGGCATAACGACGGTACCATTACCAATTTCTGCAGTTTTACTAATAATTGCTCGCGGATGAATAAGTGCTGGAAATCTTTCACTGAGCACATTAATCTTATCAAAGATTTTATTTCTAATTTTATTATTCCCTATTGCAATAACAAAATAGTAATTTTCTTGATAAAGTTGAATATTTCTAAGATTATCGAAAATCAAATCTTTTTCTTTATACATTTTTTCAATATTGTCATCCAAATATCCGCTAACTTTATAGTCGCCTTCAGCTTCAATTACATCTCTGACAACCTTAGCGTGTCCGCCATTACCAATAATTAATATTGACTTCATTGTGGTGAACCTCGGAATTTTTCCATTGTTACATGATCTTTAGCACTTACATCTTTGCGATTTAAAACATTGATAAATGTTTTATATAAAATATACATATCTAACTTGAATGATTGATTTTCAACATACCAAACATCCAACTTAAATTTAGCTTCCCATGAAATCGCATTTCTCCCATTGACTTGTGCCCAGCCGGTAATACCAGGTTTCACCAAGTGACGTTTCATTTGTTCTTCTGAGTATAATGGCAAGTATTCCATTAATAACGGACGTGGACCTACCAAACTTAAATCGCCTTTTAGGACATTAATTAATTGTGGTAATTCATCAATACTAGTTTTTCGAATAAAACTACCAACTTTTGTCATTCTTTGTTCATCCGGCAACAATTCACCTTGATCGTCTCGTGCATCAGTCATTGTTCTGAATTTATAAATATAAAAAGGTTCTCCATTTAAACCTGGTCTTTGTTGTTTAAATAACACTGGTCGACCCATACTTTTGGCAATGGCAACAGATGCACCGAGTAAAATTGGAGCACTCACTAAGAAAACTGAACTTCCTACCGCTAAATCAATTGCTCTTTTCAACATCCCTATCACCTTTCCTATATGAATAAAAATTTAAAGTATCAAAAAATCCCAAGGATTTTCTTTTTTTTATACTCAATAGGTCTTCTTTGAGTAATTTTTTCATCATTAACTAGGTGTTTGTTATTCTCAAACATTTCCTTAATTTCTTCTTCATATTTGCTAAGTTTGGAAATTGAAAATAGCTTCTCAGCTTTAAACGGTCTGAATTTTACATCGTGTGCATCGGAAGCAATGAAATGAACTAGATTATGTTCAATCATTCTCATTGAAATTTTTTGAATATTTTTTCCCATATCACCTGCAAAAGAAGAAGCAGTTAATTGACAAAGCACTCCGATGTTAACTAACCCATATAATATGTTAACGTCTTGAGCAATTTTTTTGTTTCTTTCTGGATGCACAATAACTGGAATGTATCCTCTAGTTTGAATTTCATAAATTATGTTTTGAAGAAAGTTTGGTACATTATTAGATGGAAGTTCAAGCAATAAATATTTCGAATAATTAACTCCTTTAATATTCCCATTATCCAAATCAGTTAGTAATTCATCCGTCACCCTAATTTCTTGGCCGGGCAGAATTTTAATTCCTAACTTTCTAATTTCTTCATGTTCATTCAAAGAATCGACATATTTCGCTACATCATCAAATTTATTATTATATTTATAATGTAAATGATGTGGTGTTGCCACTATCTCGTTGATACCTTCTTCAGAAGCTTGTTTCAATAAACTAATCATTTCATCTTCATTTTTTGGACCATCGTCAACGTTATATATAATATGATTGTGAATATCTATCATTATGATTCTTCTCCATAATACGCATAGTAACTTGAATTTTTTTCATGTTCTGTTTTATTTAAAACAACGCCTAAAACTTTAGCTCCAGTATTTTCAATCAATTCTTTACTTTTTAAAATTGACTTACGATCATTATTTTTTACATTTATTACTAATGCAGCATATCCACTAATTTCTGAGAAAAGTTGTGCATCTGTAACAGTATTTACAGGAGGTGTATCGATAATTATAAAGTCATATATTTCTTTTAATTCCTCTAAATGATTTTGAAACTGTATTGAACCAATTAGCTCAGACGGGTTGGGCGGAATTGGTCCAGAAGTCAATAAATCTAAGTTCTCGATTTCTGTTTTAGTAATCGCTTTCTCAAAATATGATTTACTAATTATTAAATTAGATAATCCATCAATATTGCTAGTATTGAACATATAATGTTGAGTAGGTTTTCTCATATCTCCATCGATAAGTAATGTTTTATAACCGGCTTGTGCATATGTAACTGCTATATTTGCAGAAACCAAAGATTTTCCAACGCCAGGTTTTTCAGATGTTATTACTAAAGTTTTAACATCATCATTTGCAGTAGAAAACATTATATTTGTACGTATTCCTCTAAATTTTTCACTAATAACAGACTTTGGATCATAGTGAGTCATTAATGGATTGTTAATGGCTTTGTTCTTTTTTTCATCTGTGAATTCTCCTTTATCATTTTTTATTAAACTCAGGAATTGAACCTAAAACTGGTAAATCCAATAATTCTTCAACTTCGTCTTCGCTTTTGATTCTTTTATCAAAAATAGCAATTAATATTATGATAATCACAGCGAAAATTAGTCCTAGTACTATACTGATAAATGCATTCGTAATAGGTTTAGGAGCGACTTTTTTTGCATCTTCTGCTTTAGATAAAGTAGACACATTATCAATACTCATGATTTTACTAGCATCATCACTAAAAACTTTAGAAATTGTATTAGCAACTTTTGTGGCGTCACCTTTTTTATTGCTTTCTACAGTAATGCTCATGATTTGAGAATCAGCTTTATTGTTTACGCTTAACATACTAGATAATTCTTTTTCTGAATATTTACCATTTAAATCTTTAGAAACTTCATCTAAGATTCTCGGACTTTTAATAATTTCTGAGTAAGTTTTAACAAGTTGAATGTTAGATTGAACTTGTTGTGCCATCATTTCATTGTTTGAGTGTTTCTGATTAACCAATACTTGAGTAGTTGCAGAATACTTGGGTTGTATAACAAAAAAGCTTAACAATAAACTTACAACTAAAAATATTAATGGAATAATCAACAGCAATTTAACGTTTTTCTTTAGTGCGGTAAATATCTTACCAATTTCAATTGTTTTTTCCATAGTAACCTCCATTGTATGTATAGTACATATTAATTAACGTATATTTTACATTATATAGGATAACATGACGCTTTTGAAACAAATTTTAAATATTTTTACAATCAAAATCACATTGTAATATTTTTTAATATAACCTACAAAATTATAACAATTGTTGAGAGCTACAAACATCGTTTATTACGGGGCGTTGTTTACTACATAAAAAAAGCACCTACCAAGATTTCTTAGTAGATGCTTTAAACTATTGTAAAATAATAAAGAAAACAATAACAAATATACTTACAATGAACCTTACACTTTGTGCTAAAAAGATAATTTTCCCGAAAGTTCTCTTTTGATAGATACCTATACCTACTTGAATCATCGCAAAACCAATAATTAAAAGAATTAAAGCAGGTATGAAATTAGCAATCAATGCTCCGATATCTAACAATAAACTTCCTACTATCAAGAGGATCATGGTAATTTTAGGTGTTTTCGGATTACGTGCTAACATTAATATCGCTGATAAAAATGTAAAAACTGAAAAAGCTATAATAAACGTTTTGAGCAGAATCATAAAATCACTCCTTGATTCCTTATTATACATGATAATTATAATTACTATATCATAAAAGAAGTTATTAACTTACAGTTTCTCATATAAGATAAGTACACGTGTCTTTCAGTAAAATAAAACCTCTTTAAAAGCACTGATAGTTAAAGTGCTTTTAAAGAGGTTAATTGTCTTATTAGTTAGCCAGAAACAACTGTAATCCCTTGATTTGGATATTGATCATTTTCAGCTTCATCTATAAATGCGTTACTGAAATCACTGTATGATACATAAGATTTATTTTTTGAGTTATAAATAATTGTGTCAGTGCCCAGTTTATAATCGTTGGTTTCTGGACCATTGAAATCAAACATACTTGCTGGACTTACAAATGTCCAGTCTTTTAGTTTGTCTTGTGCTGCTAAAATATCATAAGCTTCAGCCATTTTTATGGCAGATTCTTTAACAGCTTCTGGGATATTTGGATTATCCGCCACTCTTGTTGTTTTACTTTCATCTATATACAATCTACCTGTTCCACCTACAAACATCAGTTTCACATCTATACCATCTAGTATATCAATAAGATGCTTAGTCATTTGAATATACAACTCTTCTTTCCCTATTGGTGCGCCAAATGCGACGAATACTGCATCAAAATCTTTTAAATCATCTCGAGTAATATCTAAAATATCTTGTTCTACATACGGTACATCAAATTGTAATTTATTATGATTTCTGACAAACGCAGTGACTTCATGATTTCTCTCTAATGCCTTTTCAGTTAAGATTGTTCCTTGTTTACCTGTTGCGCTAATGATTGCTATTTTCATCGTTTCATCATCCCTTTTGAAAATTAATTATAGCTTTGATATTTACTTATTTTTCTTAGTTTTGTCCTTTTAAACAAAATTCTATAATCGTATATCTATAAGAAACTCATAAGCTAACAAGCATTTATAATTTAATTTATTTTACACTACTCTTTTTGTAGTGCGCAACAATAAAGAACTTTTCAAAAGTATTGTGTCTTTTCGTAATAACGAGTGAATATAAAAAGATAAGTGATGATCCAAAAGCATGAAGTGCTTTCTAAATCATCACTTATTCATAAATTCCGCCCCCAAAATGCCCCCAAATCTTAAATCAGAATGCTTGAAAAATTTGAAGTCACTGATGTTAAACCGTTTCTACGTTTTTATTACATCATTACATATGGATTTATATCTATCTTTAATGAAAGCTTATCCTTTTGATAGCGTTCATGATAGTAATCATCTAAATATTGAAGGGCTTTGTGTAATTCTGGTTCACTTTTGTATTTGACTAGCACTTGGAAACGAAATTCTCTATTAATTCTAGCGATAGCAGCTGGTGATGGTCCTAAAATCAAAGCACGATCCGTTAGGTGTTGTAATAATATTTTATGAACATGTGCAGCTGCTTGCATTACTTCTTTCATATTTTGATGTGAAATCGTAAAGTTAATCAAGAAATAGTAAGGTGGATATTTACCGATTTGTCTGTATTTCATTTCTTTATGATAGAAAGACAAATAATCATTAAGCTGTACATCTTGTATTGCGTAATGATCAGGATTATAAGTTTGAATGATTACCTTACCTTCTTTTTCATGACGTCCTGCACGACCCGCTACTTGAGTCAACAATTGGAAAGTTCGTTCACTAGAACGAAAATCTGGTAAGTTCAACATAGTATCAGCGTTTAATACGCCGACGAGTGTGATATTTGGAAAATCCAACCCTTTCGCAATCATTTGAGTACCAAGCAAAATATCGCCTTTACCTTCTCCGAAGTCATTCAATAACTTCTCATGTGCGCCTTTTCGTGATGTTGTATCTGCGTCCATACGAATAATCTTCGCATTTTCAAACTCACGATTTAACAGTTCTTCTACACGTTGTGTACCAGTTCCCATTTGACGAATGTGTTCACTTTCGCAGTTTGGACATTTATTAGGCGGTGTTTCTTCATAGCCACAATAATGACATTTCAATTTATCGCTAGATTTATGGTAAGTCAACGAAATATCACAGTTCGGACATTGCGGAACATGTCCACAGTCCCGACATAAGATGAATGAAGAATAACCACGTTGGTTTAAGAACAGTACAATCTGTTCATTACGAGATAAACGATCTTGAATAGCTTCTCTTAAGTCTGTTGAAAACATTGAACGATTACCATTTGCTAATTCTTCACGCATATCGACTATATCAATTTCAGGTAACGGTTGATTATTCACGCGATCAGGTAAGCTTAATAAATGGTATACTCCCTTTTCAGCACGTGCATATGATTCAAGACTTGGTGTAGCACTACCTAAAATCAATGGACATTGATGATATTTTGCGCGCCATAACGCAATCTCTTTCGCATGATAACGCGGATAATCTTCTTGTTTGTAAGTTGCTTCATGTTCTTCATCAATAATAATCATGCCTAAATTTTTAAAGGGCGCGAAAACACTCGAACGCGCACCAACGCTTACACGTGCACGACCATCACGTATTTTCTGCCATTCATCATAACGTTCACCTTTTGAAAGTCCTGAATGTAATACAGCGACTTCATCACCAAATCTACGTTTAAAACGTAAAACCATTTGCGGAGTCAAAGCGATTTCTGGTACTAACATCATAGCTTGTTGTCCTTTTTCTAGAACAACGTCAATTGTTTGAAGGTAGACTTCAGTTTTACCTGATCCTGTTACCCCATGTAATAAGAAAGTTTCTTGTTTCTCTTCATCAATAACTTTTTTAATCTCGTCATATGCGATTTGTTGTCCAGGTGTCAGTTGTCTTTTTTCTTCTTGTTCAAATACTCTTGACGCATAAGGATCACGTTCTACTATCGCATCATACTTCTCTACAAAACCATTACGTTCCAATGTTTTAGCACTTGATGGAGATAAGCCCACTTCTTCAAGTTCTTTTAAAGGAACATCTCTATTTTGAGCATCGAGTAAATAAGCATAAACATCATATTGTTTAGGATGTCGTTCTAACATCGCTAAAACTTCATCTGGTTGATGGTCTTCTGTTATTCGAATCGCACGTTGTGTCTTTTTCTTTGTATTCTGAGACAGTAACGTTTCTTCTCTGACGATACCTTCTTCTAATAAAGGAACTAAATATTTTAAATCACCATTTTGTTGGGCAGCTTTATAAGCATAATGCCCTTCTTTATTAAAACGTTTTAAAATGTCTTCTGGTATTGATTCATCTTCTACAATTTCAAACACTTTGGTATATCTTGCTTTAATAGCACTTGGCAACATAGCTTCTAAAATAGAAATACGCTTTGTGACATGATATTTACCATACCAAGCACTTAAATCAACTAATTCAGGTGTCAGTTCTGGCTTGATATCTTGAATTTCTTGGATTTCTTTTAGTTTAGATAAATCTAATTCTGGATCTGGTTCCTCAGCTATTTCCATAACATACCCTTGAATGGTTCTGTACCCAAAGGGTACAACGACCCGTACACCAACCTGAATGATGGGTACGAGTCGCTCTGGAATTTTATAATCAAAGGTAAAGTCTACGTTTTTAGCTGGGACATCTACAATCACCTTTGCGTACATTATTTCCACCTACGTTCTAATTCTTCTAAAATTCTTCCAGCAAGTTGCTGTTTCTTACCTTTCTCTATATTAACTGCTTCGTCATTTCTGAAATATAATGTGACTTCATTATCATCAGAACTGAAACCGATTGATGTGTCTCCTACGTTATTCGCAATTATCACATCTGCATTCTTTTTCTCTAATTTCGCTTTAGCATATTTTTCAATATCTTGTGTTTCAGCTGCAAAGCCAATTAATTTTTGGTGTGTCTTATGTTCACCTAAATATTTCAATATATCTTTTGTTCGTGTAAATGAAATCGTTAAATCGCCATCTTGTTTTTTCATTTTGTGTTCAAGTTTTTCAGCTGGTTTGTAATCTGAAACTGCAGCCGTTTTAAAGACAAAGTCTTGAGTATCAAAACGTTCAACTACTGCGTTAAACATATCTTCTGCACTTGTTACAGGTACAAAATCCACATTATCTGGCGGCGTTAAGCTTGTAGGGCCGCTCACTAAAGTTACTTTAGCACCTCTCTTTTGTAATGCATCAGCAAGTGCATAACCCATTTTCCCAGATGCTCTATTAGACACAAAACGTACAGGATCAATAACTTCGACAGTTGGTCCAGCTGTAACTAAAGCATGTTTACCATAGAACCAATCATTTTCATTTATGACTGATTGGTTATTCTTTTGTTCCATTGTTTGACGCACGAATGCCATGATATCCAATGGTTCCATCATACGTCCTTTCGCTACATAACCGCAGGCTAAAAAGCCTTCGCCAGGTTCAGCGAAATGATATCCATCTTCAGTCAATACCTGCATGTTCGCTTGCACTCTTGGATTCTCATACATATGCACATTCATTGCAGGTGCCACAAATTTAGGAACAGTAGTCGCTAATAAAGTTGAAGTAATCATATCGTCAGCGATACCGTTTGCTAATTTACCGAGGATATTGGCAGTGGCTGGCGCAATAATCACTGCATCTGCCCAATCTCCTAACGCAATATGTTGAATTTCTGCTGGATTCTCTTCTTTAAATGTACTTGTGTATACAGGATTACGACTGATTGCTTGGAAAGCAAGCGGTGTCACAAACTCTTGTGCATGTTCAGTCAGCATTACACGTACGTCATACCCTGCTTGTGTTAATTTACTTGTTAAATCAATCGCTTTATAAGCTGCAATACCACCTGATACTGCTAATAAAATATTCTTCATCGCAATCTTTGCCTCCAAGTTTATTCTCTCTTTATGTATACGGCTAAATATTAAAAAATGAGTCCAATAAAAGTGGCCTCACAATTCCTCAATCATTTTATATTTTAACACTACAGGTCAAAAAAGTCCTTAGCTTTGCAAAGCAATAAAGTTGATTCTTCATCACTATCCGCGTAAGATAGCTTTCGATACAGACAATAGAAAGAAGGTTTGAAGATGGAGACTTTAAAGCAATATGATGATATTACACAGCGTATTGAAACTGAAAATAAATTTTTATTATATGTCATGGCAAATGGTTGCTCAGTCTGCCATGCAGACCAACCTAGAGTAGAAAAATTAGTAGACCAATTAGAAATACCTGCAGCACAAATTATTGTAAATGATATTCCTGAAGCTGCTGGCCAACTCTCACTCTTTACTGCACCTGTCGTCATTCTTTTTAATAATGGCAGAGAATTTCACAGACAAGCTCGCATTATAGATTTTGATCAGTTAGAACGTTCTATGGAACAATTAAAAATGTCTTATTAAGCAAAACAACCTTTAAAGTAGCTTTTACTTTAAAGGTTGTTTTAATTTATATTATTACTTTTAAACTCAGTCTTTTGTTTCGAATTCACTTTCGTTTAATTCTGGTTCGATTGGAGTGATTTTGCCGTCGGCAATCTCTTCTAGAGCTTCTCCAACTGTTTTAACTGAGTGATATTTTTCTAATAACGCAGTGTCTTTTTTATCATATAATTCACGTGCACGTTTGGCTGCCACTGTTGCGATTAAATATTTTGATTTTACTTTTGAAGTTAATTGATTAAGCGGTGGGTATAACATTATTTTTTGGCCTCCAATATCATTTTTCTATACTTTGCTTCTATACGTTCGCGTTTTAAATGTTCGGCTGCAACGATTGCTTGAATGCGTTCTTTCGCAAGTTCTACTTCATCGTTTACCACAACGTAGTCATAAAGATTCATCATTTCCACTTCTTTACGTGCTTCTTTCACACGACTTTGAATCTTTTCATCTGTTTCTGTACCGCGGCCGACTAAACGCTCTCTTAAGTGGTCTAAACTTGGCGGTGCTAGGAAGATAAATAATGCATCAGGGAATTTCTTGCGTACTTGTTTCGCACCTTCAACTTCGATTTCTAAGAAGACATCATAACCTTCATCCATAGTGTCTTTCACATACTGTACAGGTGTACCGTAGTAGTTACCTACATATTCTGCATACTCAATAAATTGATCTTGTGCGATAAGTTGCTCAAACTCTCGTTTTGTCTTGAAAAAATAATCAACGCCATCTTGTTCACCTTCACGCATTTCACGTGTTGTCATTGAAATTGAATATTTGTATGATGTTTTCGGATCATCAAATATTTCTTTGCGGACAGTACCTTTTCCGACTCCAGATGGACCTGATAAGACAATTAGTAAACCTTTTTCATTATCCATGCCTTACGACCTCTCTAAGCTATTGTTGTATTATATAATGATACCATATTCTAAATAAAATTGTATAGATGCCAATAGATAAAATCTTAATTTGGAAGTTTATCATATACACATGGTACAATAATAAGAACGTAGTACAAGAACGAAAATAAAAAGGTAGCTGATAATTATGGCATTTGATGGCCTATTCACAAAGAAAATGGTAGAAGAACTGTCCTTTCTTGAAGGTGGACGTATTCATAAAATCAACCAACCTGATAACGATACAATTATAATGGTCATTCGTCAGAATCGTAAAAACCATTCCTTATTGTTATCGATTCATTCTAATTTCTCACGAATGCATATTACGAAAAAGAAATATGATAACCCATTTGAACCACCCATGTTTAACCGTGTCTTTCGTAAACACTTAGATGGTGGGATTATACAAGCAATTCGTCAAATTGATAATGACCGTCGTATCGAAATCGATGTTCAAAGTACAGATGAACTCGGTGATAAAATCTATCGTACCGTTATTTTAGAAATTATGGGTAAACACAGCAACTTAATTCTTGTTGATGATAATCGCAAGATTATCGAAGGTTTCAAGCATTTAACACCTAACACAAATCAATATCGTACTGTGATGCCCGGTTTCCAATATGAAGCACCACCCACACAAAATAAAATCAATCCGTATGAAGTTTCAGGTCAAGACGTATTAAGATATATTGACTTCAACCAAGGAAATATTGCGAGACAACTCTTACAAACATTCGAAGGTTTCAGTCCATTAATTACGAAAGAAATAACAGAACGTCGTCAATTTATGACAACCGAAACATTGCCTGCGGCATTTGATGAAGTCATGGAAGAAACTAAACTTAAACCTGTACCGATTTTCCATAAAAATCATGAAACAGGTAAAGAAGATTATTACTTCATGCGTTTAAAACAGTTTGATGATGACAGCGTTACTTACGAGTCACTTGATGAATTACTAGATCGTTTCTATGATGCGCGTGGTGAACGTGAGCGTGTCAAACAACGTGCAAACGATTTAGTTCGTTTTGTCCAACAACAACTTCAAAAGAACCGTAATAAACTCGTTAAATTAAACGCTGAGTATGAAGGTACACAGTCAAAAGAAGATATGCAGTTATATGGTGAACTCATCACCGCAAACATTTATCGCATTAAACAAGGCGATGAAACATTAACTACAGAAAATTACTATACTGGTGAAGAAGTAACAATTAAGTTAGATCCGACAAAATCACCTTCACTAAATGCTCAATATTACTATAAGCAATATAACCGTTTAAAAACGCGTGAACATGAACTTGAACATCAAATACAACTCACAGAAGAAAATATTGCCTACTTTGAATCTATAGAACAACAGTTATCTCATATTACCGTAGAAGATATCGATGAAATTCGTGAAGAACTTGCAGAACAAGGCTTTATGAAACAACGTCAAAATCGTAAGAAAAAGAAACAACCGCAAATGCAACTACAAACTTATCTTTCTACAGATGGCGCAACTATTTATGTAGGTAAAAATAACAAACAAAACGATTATCTAACGAATAAGAAAGCACGTAAGCATCATTTATGGTTCCATACAAAAGATATTCCTGGTTCTCACGTTGTCATCTTTGAAGATGAACCTAGCGAAAAGACAATAGAAGAAGCTGCTATGTTAGCAGCCTACTTCTCTAAAGCAGGAAACTCTGGGCAAATTCCAGTAGATTATACAGATATCAAAAATGTACACAAACCTTCTGGTGCGAAGCCTGGCTTTGTAACGTACGATAATCAAAAAACGTTATACGCCACACCAGATTATGATCACATCCAATCGATGAAAAGCGATTCGGAAAAAGTTAAATTAAAATAGTTAATATACTTTAAAAGCACTCGAGGACAAAATTGTCTTCGAGTGCTTTATTTTAAAATATCCAATCTCTAATCTTTTGACTATCAGGAACTAGCGGTTCATGTTTATCAATTTTCCTATTTTCAATAATTGCTTCAGCATTCCCAATCAACTTCATCATAACTTCATGTATATTCAATA
The DNA here is from genome assembly GCF_003043455.1 of Staphylococcus simulans. GTDB lineage: Bacteria > Bacillota > Bacilli > Staphylococcales > Staphylococcaceae > Staphylococcus > Staphylococcus simulans_A. Next base: position 15,659 of record NZ_PZGG01000029.1, read on the forward strand.
ATATGCGTTCCTCAAACAAAGATTTCATAACGAAAGGTCTTGCTTCAAAGTCATGTGCATCAGATGCGATAAAATGTGCTAGATTACATTTCATAACCTCTATCGATACATCTTGTATGTCTTTACCAAAATGCCCTATTAATGATGTTGAAGTAATTTGACTTAACGCTCCTTGTTGAACCAAGTCATATAATATACGCATATCTTTCAACAATGCGATATTCCGTTCAGGGTGTGCAATAATCGGAATAAAACCTAATTCCTGTATATCTTTAAACATTTGATACGTATAACTAGGAATGTCATTTGGAGGAAACTCAATTAATATGTAACTAGAGTTATTTAATCCCCTTACTTTTCCAGATTTAATGTCTTCTATTAAATGCTGATGAATTCTTACCTCTTGCCCTGGATAAATTTGAATCCCTAAACCTTTAAACTCTTTTAATTTACATAATCTTTTTATTTTTAACTTTACTTTCTCAAAAGAATTATCATATTGATTAGTATAATGTGGCGTCGCAATAATTCCTGTTATATTTTCACTTTTAGCTTGCTGTAATAAATGGATAGCCGCTTCTTCATCTCTTGGTCCATCATCTGCATCAATTAATATATGATTATGCATATCTATCATGGGTATCACTCCAAAATTCAGACTACCAATCTATCTTTCTAAATGGTGCTAATTCGTACTTGTTAATAATTATAATCCTCTTTCATCACTTGCTCTATACATAAAAAACAACCCATCTATCAGATGGGTTGTCTACATATCAATGATTAAATTAATCCATTAATGCCAATTGGAAATTCACACCGAAACGATCTTGTATCCATGCGAACTCTCTATATGGTCCAAGTTCAGTTTTAGCCATTAAAATAGCGCCGCCACTTTTTAAGCCGCTATATAAACGTTCCATTTCCATGGCGTTATCAACTGTCACAAATAAAGAAATAGATGGATTCATTGGTATTTCAGTTCCATTAGAATTATCAATCGCCATAATAATTTGATCTTTCAAGCGAACAATTGCGTGTTGGACTGCACCCGCTTCTCCGCTTCCAAACTCATCATACTTCACCATTGAAACTACTTCACTATCTTCAAATACTGAAGTATAAAGTTCAATCGCTTCCTCAGCTTCATTATTAAACATTAAAAATGGTGTTACCTTTGGTATTTGCACACTATCCCCTCCTCATAAACTTACTATTTACTAAGCACATAGCAATTTAAAATTATTCATCTTAAAAATCACTATTTTGACACTTAAAACGATACATGAATGACTATACAAAAGCAACTCAACCCATACATAGTACAGTCTTATACCTATCTTTCATCAATCATAAAGCTACATACTCAACTTAAATCCAATTAGGAGCGAATCTATATAAAATCTACTAAACAACCCAATCAAACATTAAACAAATACAGTACCTTTTTCTATATGTATGACACCATTCATAGTATAATGACTTTATTCCAAAACAATGAGTAAATCTTAACAAGATGATTGAATGAATGGAGGTTTATGATGTCTCACTTTATCTTACCTATTTTAGCAATGTTAGCAGTGATTATTATCGGATATATCTTTATTAAAATATACTTACGCTAGTCTAGCTTCTTTAGTGTAGACACGTTTTTCTTAACATTTAAAAATCCGCAATCATAAGCTCAAAACGAGTGTTCATGATTGCGGATTATTGTTTGTTTTTAAATTAAGCCTTTTTCTTTTATATCTGTTTTACATTTCTTGAATATGTTTTTCTCGTGTTCATTAGATAACCATTGATTTTCACCTTGATCATAGTTATTAACCGGCTCACGATAATCTTCATTTGCGGATAAGAACTTATTTAAATGAGCAAATGGTTTATGAGCAGTTTGTGCATGTGTATTGGACATGGTTCATCCCTCCATCCAATTCCATCTTATGCTAAATTGTCTCTCCATTCAACTAAAGATTGAATATCTGACTCAGAAATTTTACCTTGTTCTTTAGCAACATCGATTAATTCGTTATAGTCACTTAACGTATAGAAAGGAACATCTGCATCTTTGAACATTTGATCAGCTTTAGCTAAACCATACGTAAAGATTGCGACAACGCCTAATACTTCAGCGCCAGCTTCTTTTAATGCTTCTGCCGCAACTAATGAAGAACCGCCTGTTGAAATTAAGTCTTCAACCACTACGATTTTTTTACCTTTACTTGGTGCACCTTCGATTTGATTTTGTTTACCATGGCTTTTACTTTTAGAACGTACATAGCTCATTGGCATATCTAGTTTTTCAGAGATGAACGCTGCATGAGGAATGCCCGCTGTCGCAGTTCCTGATACAATTTCAGCATCTTTGAAATGAGTTTGAATTAATTCGATTAATCCGTCACGGATCGCATTACGAACTTCTGGATAACCTAATGTGACACGGTTATCACAATAAATCGGAGATTTAATCCCTGAACTCCATGTAAATAAATCATTGGGTGATAGTGCAACTGCACCAATATCTAATAATGATTGCGCAATTTGTTTTGACATCTTAACCTAACCAACTTTCTTTAATATGATGATAACTTTCAACCGGATTGTCACTTTGTGTGATTGGACGACCTACTACAATATGTGTAGAACCCATTTCACGTGCTTTGTCTGGTGTTGTAATACGTTTTTGATCGTCTTGTGCGTAATGCGCTGGACGAATACCTGGTGTTACTTTCAAGAAGTCTGAACCTAATTCTTTTGTCAGTAATTCTGCTTCTAATGGTGAACATACTACACCATCTAAGCCAGCTTCTTTAGTTAAACGTGCATAGTTTAATACAGCCTCTTCAATTGAAGTTTGGATGTTTTGTTCCTTTTGCAGCATTTCTTCTGTTGTTGATGTTAATTGTGTGACCGCAATAATTTTAGTATCTTTGTTGACACTACGTAAACCTTCTACTGCTTGGCGCATCATTTCAGTACCGCCTGCAGCATGAACGTTTACTAAATCTACATTTAATCGTCCTAAACCAGCCATTGCTTGTTTAACTGTATTTGGAATATCATGCAGTTTTAAATCTAAGAAGATTTGGTGGCCGCGTGCTTTAATCTTATTGATTAATTCCGGGCCTGTTTGATAATAAAGTTCCATTCCGATTTTGATGTATAAAGGTTCATCAAATAAATCTAAGAAATTTTCTACTTCTTCAGCCGTCGCAAAGTCTAATGCGATAATCGGTAAAGGTAAATTACGATTTGCCATTATTTAGTCACCTCAAAAGTCCTTTTGTACAATTCATTAATATGGTTGACACCTAAGTCGTCGAGCAATGCTGGTAGTTCATCAATGATTTCTTTACATACCATTGGATTTTGGAAGTTGGCTGTCCCAACTGCTACCGCATTCGCGCCCACTGAAATATAGTCTATAACATCTTGTGCGTTTTGAACACCGCCCATTGCGATAATCGGAATATCTACAGCTTGTCTGACTTGATAGACCATACGCATTGCGACAGGTTTGATTGCCGGGCCGCTTAAGCCCCCGACTGTATTTGCGATAATCGGGCGTCCTGTTTTCGCATCAATACGTAAGCCGACTAAGGTATTGATCATAGTTAAACCGTCTGCATATTGCGCGATTGCTTTAGCCATTGCGACAATATCTGTCACGTTTGGTGAAAGTTTCACGTATACAGGCACTTCAGAAACTGCTTTAACTTTACGTGTTAATTCAGCAGCAACCACTGGATCCACACCAAACTGCATGCCGCCTTCTTTCACGTTCGGACAAGAGATATTTAATTCCAATGCTTTCACATTCGGTGCTTTTGAAATATGCTCAGCCACATATACGTAGTCTTCTTCAGTAGAACCCGCAACGTTTGCGATAATCGGTACATCAAATTGTTCTAACTTCTTAAGTTCATGTTCAATAATGTGATGCACACCAGGGTTTTGTAACCCAATCGCATTAATCATACCGCTATCTGTTTCAGCAACACGTGGCGTTTCATTACCGTAACGTGCTTCTTTCGTAGCGGCTTTAATCATAATGGCACCCAGTTCACTTAAGTCATAAAATTGACTGAACTCAGCACCAAACGCAAAACAACCGCTTGCTGGCATAATCGGGTTCTTTAACTCTAATCCTGGAATTTCTACATTTAATCGACTCATAGGATGACTGCTCCTTTCTCAAATACAGGTCCATCTGTACAAACTTTGACATAACTTGTTTCAGATTCAGGTGTATGGCAGACACATGCGTAGCAAGCGCCGATACCGCAACCCATACGTTCTTCAAGTGATAAGAAACCTTCAACATCTGCTAATTTCTTGTGTTCTTTAATCGCTTTTAACATCGGTTTAGGTCCGCATGTATAGTAGATATCATAATCTACCGGCAAATCAGAAATCACATTTGTCACAAAGCCTTTTGAACCCATTGTGCCGTCTTCAGTCACAATGTGCGTTTCACCTAATTGCGCAAACTCATCTGCGTAGAAGACATCTTTCTTACTTCTGAAACCTAATACATGCACTGTTTCAATGCCTTGACGATTCAGTTGTTTAGATAGTTCATATAAAGGAGGAACACCGATACCGCCGCCCACAAGAAGCGCTTTACGTTCTGCTTTTTCAACAGGGAAACCATTACCTAAAGGTGCAATAATATCAATCGCATCATTTTCACGCATTTGAGACAGACGTTGTGTCCCAGCACCTTCTGCACGATATAACATCGTAAAGGTTTCAATTTCAGGTTCGATATGACAAATTGAGATCGGACGTCTCAACATATGCAGTGAACCTTCACCTACTTTAATATGAACGAATTGTCCAGGTTGTGTCATTTTGCGTGTCACAGGTCCTTTTACTTTAATTTCAAAAATGCGGTCCGCAATTTCTCGATTGGATACGATAATGTTTTGTTCCACTGTTAAATCCTCCTTTTAATCTTGAATCTATCTTCATTATAACCACTTTAATTACTATTACATACTTCTCATTGTGAATGTCATACTTTCAATCACATTCGTTAACGCATTCGCTGTATCTAGTGATGTTAAACAAGGTACACCATTTTCTACAGATGCACGTCTGATTTGGAAACCATCTCTTTCAATCGTTTTCCCTTTTGTCATCGTGTTAATGACAATTTGTACTTCACCATTTTGAATGCGATTTAATAAATCATCTTCACCGCCGATTTTACCCACTGTTTCAACCGGAATATGATTTTCAGCTAATTTCGCAGCTGTACCTGAAGTTGCGAGTACTTTATAACCCACTTCATGTAAACGTTTTGCGATTTTAACCATTTCATCTTTGTCTTTATCACTGACAGTAATTAACACTGTACCGTGATCTTTCACTTCCACACCGCTCGCAGTTAAACCTTTGAACAATGCTTTTTCTAATGTTAAATCTTTACCCATGACTTCACCTGTTGATTTCATTTCAGGTCCAAGTGTAATGTCGACATTTTTCAATTTATTGAAACTGAACACTGGTGCTTTAACATAAACACCTTCTGAATAAGGTTGAAGTCCTGGTTTGTAACCTAAGTCACTCAATTTTTCACCTAAGATGGCACGCATCGCAAGTTGTGCCATTGGAATATCTGTAATTTTACTTAAGAACGGTACAGTACGACTTGATCTTGGGTTCACTTCCAAGACATAGACACCATCATGTGCTAATACAAACTGGATATTGATTAAACCGATAATGTCTAAGCCTTTTGCGAGTTTCGTTGTATACGCTTCTAAAGTTTGAATCACTTCATCAGATAACGTTTGAGGCGGATAAACCGCAATAGAGTCACCTGAGTGTACCCCTGCACGTTCAATGTGTTCCATAATACCTGGAATAATTACTGTTTCGCCATCTGAAATCGCATCAACTTCAATTTCTTTACCTGTTAAGTAACGGTCTACAAGTACTGGGTGTTCAGGACTTGCTTTTACAGCTTCTCTCATGTAGTTTTCTAACTCTGCATCATTATACACGATTTCCATCGCACGGCCACCTAATACGTATGATGGACGAACAACGACTGGATAACCGATTTCTCTCGCATTGTCTAAAGCTTCTGCAGGAGAGGTTGCGGTTTTACCTTTTGGTTGCGGCACATCGATAGTATTTAACAGTTCCTCGAATTCTTTTCTATCTTCAGCACGGTTTAAGTTTTCTAATGATGTACCAAGAATTTTGACACCGTGTTTCGCAAGTTTATCTGCTAAGTTAATCGCAGTTTGACCACCGAATTGAACAACGACACCTTTTGGTTGTTCTAGCTCAATGATGTTCATGACATCTTCTTCAGTTAATGGTTCAAAGTAAAGTTTATCTGAAATTGAGAAGTCAGTTGATACAGTTTCAGGGTTGTTGTTGACGATAATTGCTTCATAGCCTGCATTTTGGATGGCCCATACAGCATGAACTGTCGCATAGTCGAATTCAACACCTTGACCGATACGGATCGGACCAGAACCAAGTACGATAACCTTTTCTTTGTCTGTTACGATAGATTCGTTATCTCTTTCATATGTTCCATAATAGTACGGTGTCGCAGATTCAAATTCTGCAGCACATGTATCTACCATTTTGTATACTGGTTTAATATCATTTTCATGGCGGAGGCGATAAACGTCTGCTTCTTCCATATCAAATCTATGTGCGATGACTTTATCACTGAAGCCATAATCTTTCGCATATTTAAGATATTCGATATCACCTTTATGTGCTTTTAATTCACGTTCGATATCGATAATATGTTGGAATTTGTTAAGGAAGAAGTAATCGATTTTAGTCATCTCGTGAATTTCTTCGAGTGTTGTACCACGTCGAATCGCTTCACCGATGAAGAAAAGACGTTCATCATCTTGTTGTAAGATACGTTCTTTTATGTAGTCTAAATCGTAACTTTCTCCATTTGGTAATCCTAAATGATGGACACCATATTCTAATGAACGAATGGCTTTTAATAATGATTCTTCGTACGTACGGCCGATGGCCATTACTTCACCTGTTGCTTTCATTTGTGTTCCAAGTACACGTTCACCTTTTTCGAATTTATCAAATGGGAAACGTGGAATTTTAGAAATCACATAGTCTAACGCAGGTTCAAATGCCGCAAAAGATGTGCCTGTAACAGGGTTCAACATTTCATCCAATGTTAAGCCCACCGCAATTTTAGCTGCCAATTTCGCAATCGGATAACCTGTTGCTTTTGATGCTAAGGCTGATGAACGTGATACACGTGGGTTAACTTCAATAATATAGTAATTCATTGAATAAGGATCAAGTGCTAATTGTACGTTACATCCACCTTCGATACCTAATGCACGAATTACTTTTAATGACACATCACGTAACATTTGATATTCAACATCTGTCAAAGTTTGACTTGGCGCAACAACGATAGAGTCACCTGTATGAATACCAACTGGATCAATATTTTCCATGTTACATACCACAATGGCGTTATCATTTTTATCACGCATTACTTCATATTCAATTTCTTTAAACCCTGCGATAGATTTTTCAATTAAACATTGTGTAGCGGGACTATAATGCAATCCGTTTGTCACAACTTCTTTTAACTCTTCGTCGTTATGACAAATACCGCCGCCAGTTCCACCCATTGTGAACGCTGGACGTACGATTAATGGATAACCCACTTGTTCTTTGAACGCAAAAGCTTGTTCTACTGTGTGCACGATGTCACTTTCAGGAACAGGTACATCTAAATCATTCATCAAACTTCTGAATAATTCACGGTCTTCTGCTTGTTGAATCGAACTTAATTTCGTACCTAATAAACGTACATTATTCGCTTCTAAAACACCGCTGTCATGGAGTTGAATAGCCATATTCAAACCTGTTTGTCCACCAAGTGTTGGTAAGAGTGCATCAGGTTGTTCTTTACGGATGATACGTGCGATAAAGTCGTGTGTTAAAGGTTCGATATAAACTTTATCAGCAATTTCTTTGTCAGTCATAATTGTAGCTGGATTTGAGTTGACTAAGATTACGCGGTAACCTTCTTCTTTTAAGGCTAAACACGCTTGTGTACCGGCGTAATCAAACTCTGCAGCTTGGCCGATGATGATAGGTCCTGAACCAATCACTAAAATGGTTTTGATGTCATTATTTCTAGGCATTGACTGTACGCTCCTTCGCTTTGAATTCATTCATCATATCAATGAATTGATCGAATAAGTAATTTGAATCAGTAGGTCCTGGGCATGCTTCTGGATGATATTGTACTGAAAAAGCAGGAAGCGTTTTATGTTTTAATCCTTCCACTGTGCCGTCATTTAAGGCAATATGTGTCACTTCTAAATCTGTTTGTGCAACTGAAGCTTCATCAATTGCATAACCATGGTTTTGACTCGTTAAGGCAATTTTACCTGTTGCTAAGTCTTTAACTGGATGGTTTGCACCACGATGACCAAACTTCATTTTGAAGGCTGTAGCACCTTGTGATAATGCGAATAGCTGGTGTCCTAAACAAATACCGAAGAATGGAATTTTGCCTAAAATGCCTTGAATCATTTCCACAGCTTCTGGTACATCTTCAGGGTCTCCTGGGCCATTCGATAACATGACACCGTCAGGTGACATGCCAAGAATAATTTCAGCTGGTGTATTGTATGGCACGACTGTTACATTACAACCGCGTGCGTTAAGTTCTCTAACGATATTTTGTTTCTTTCCGAAGTCTACCAATACGACGCTTAAGTCTGAGCCAGTTGATACATAAGGTGTTTTCGTCGATACCATCGGTACTTCGTCACGAGAGAGTTCAAATTGTTTAAGTTCTTCTATGAATGCCGGAATATCTTCAGCGTGGTCTGTAAAACCTGCTTTAAGTACTCCGTGTTTACGTATTTTACGTGTAATACTACGTGTATCTACACCAGAAATACCTGGAATATCATATTGAACTAATACATCGTTGAAAGTCTTTTGTTGACGGAAGTTGCTAGGATGTGTACTCGCTTCTTTTACGACTACACCACTTAATGTCGGTACTAATGATTCAAAATCATCTCTATTAATACCGTAATTTCCGATTAAAGGGTAAGTGAATGTGATAATTTGACCTGTGTAAGACGGATCAGAAATTGTTTCTTGGTAACCCGTCATTGCTGTGTTGAAGACAATCTCACCTTTTGTCAGATTGTCTGATCCCAGCTTTCTTCCTTCATAAATTGAACCATCTTCAAATACAAGATATCGTTTTTCTAACATTGTTGTTTATTCCTCCTTGAATGCCACTTCTCCAGCTACCATTGTTAATACAGGGTTGCCGTATACTTTATAACCGATGAATGGTGTGTTGCTTGCTTTTGAATGGAAATCTTCTGCTTTGATTTCTCTTTCTTCTTCTAAATCGATTAATGTTAAGTCTGCTGTTTTGCCTTCTTCTAGGATGCCGTATGGCAAGTCAAAGATCTGTGCAGGTTTAATTGTTAAGTAGTCCACTAATTGTTGTAATGACCAATCTCCATTTTTTACAAAGTGTGTGTAAAGTAATGGGAATGCTGTTTCACTGCCGACAATACCGAATTGTGCTTTTGTCATCGGTTGTGCTTTTTCTTCAGCTGCATGTGGTGCGTGGTCAGTTGCGATACAATCAATTGTGCCGTCTAACAATCCTTCAATCAGTGCATCTCTGTCTTCTTTACTTCTTAAAGGAGGATTCATTTTGTACATTGCGTTGTCGCCAGGGACATCGTCTTCTGTCATTAATAAGTGGTGCGGTGTAACCTCAGCAGTTACTTTGATACCTGCTGCTTTCGCATCACGGATAGCACGTACACTTTCTTTTGTTGAAACGTGACATACATGGTAGTGACAATCTGCTGCTTCAGCTAATAATACGTCACGTGCGATTTGTACAGTTTCACAAATATTTGGAATACCTGGAATACCTAATTCTTTACTACGTTTCCCCTCGTGCATAGCGCCACCGTAGATTAAACTGTTATCTTCACAGTGTGCAACCACTGCTTTGTTTAATTTAGCTGCTTGTTGCATTGCTTCATACATTGTGCCGGCTGTTTGTACCCCTACACCGTCATCTGTGAACGCAAATGCGCCATGTTCAGCTAACCCTTTGAAATCTACTAATTCGCTGCCTGCTTGTCTGATTGTAATTGAAGCGTATGGTAACACACGGACACGTGCGTTATCTTCAATTAATTTGTTGAGTTTTTCTAAATGTTCAACTGTGTCAGGTACTGGGCGTGTATTCGGCATTGGACATACTGTTGTAAATCCGCCGCGTGCTGCTGCTTTTGTACCTGTTTCAATTGTTTCTTTATGTTCACCGCCTGGTTCTCTTAAATGTACGTGTACATCAACTAAGCCAGGTGCTGCGAAGCGACCTTTTGCGTCGATCACTTCTACTTCTGAACCTACTGTGATTTCTGGTGCGATTTCTTTTACTTTATCGTCTTCTACTAAGATAGAAGACTCTGTTAATTTACCGTCTTTTAATACTTTTGCATTTTTAATTAGCAACATCGATAAGAACCCCTTTCTGTTGTTCCGCAATAATATGGCTGATGACTGACATACGTAAGAACATGCCGTTTTTCATTTGTTTGAAGATACGTGCTTTTGGCGCTTCTACTAATTCTGTATCAATTTCAACGCCTCTGTTCACTGGTGCTGGGTGCATTACAATTGCGTTTGGTTTCATGCGGTTGTATCTTTCTTTTGTTAAACCGTATTTTTCATGGTATTCATGTGGATCAAAGTTTAATTCTCCGTCATGTCTTTCGTGTTGTACACGTAATAACATCACAATATCCGTTTCTTCGATAACATCATCGATTTTGACATAAGGTGCATCAAGTGAATCATCAACCCATTCGTCTGGTGCTGCGAATTTAACGTTAGCACCTAAAGCTGTAAGTGCTTGGTAGTTACTGCGTGCTACACGTGAGTTTTTGATATCTCCGCAGATTAACACGTTCAAGCCTTTGAATTTTTTGTATTCTTCGTAGATTGTCATGATATCAAGCAAGCTTTGTGTTGGATGTTGACCACTGCCATCTCCGCCATTAATGACTGGAATGTTTAATCCTTCTAACTCTTTGTAATAATCATTTTGCGGGTGACGGATAACTAATGCGTCTACGCCGATGCTTTCTAAAGTTTTGCATGTGTCATATAATGATTCACCTTTTTTAACAGATGAAGTACTAGTTTCAAATGGAATTTCTTGCATACCTAGGCGACGTTCTGCCATTTCGAAGCTGCACTTTGTGCGTGTTGAGTTTTCGAAAAATAAGTTTGCTACGTATGTGTCATTTAATTTATGAACTTTCTTACCTTGTTTATATTCGATTGCTGTTTCGATAAGTGAATAGATTTCTTCATTTGATAAATGTTCCATAGATACTAATTGTTTCATTGTTAATTCCCCCTAAGAATTGGATAAAGTTTATTTATTTGATGTTTCCGGTTTTGCTTTAGGTAAAATTAGGTTTAATACGATACCTGATAATGCTGCAAGTGCCATACCTTCAACTTTGACGCCGTGAATATCGAACATTAAGTTGCCGATACCCACTACAAGAATAACTGACGCGATTACTAAGTTACGGTTTTCCGAAAAATCTACCTTGCTTTCAACCAGCATTCTTAAGCCGCTTGAAGCGATGATACCGAATAAGAGAATGGATACCCCACCCATAACTGGTGTTGGGATTGATGAAATCAATGCTGTGAACTTACCTACAAATGCCAGGATAATCGCAATGACTGCTGCACCGCCGATAACGTAGATACTGTAAATCTTTGTTATCGCAAGTACCCCGATGTTTTCACCGTACGTTGTACTTGGCGGTCCACCGATGATACTAGCGAACATTGTAGATACACCGTCTCCGATAATTGATCTGTGAAGACCTGGTTTCTCGAAGAAGTTTCTGCCGACAATCTTGTTGATGACCATTTGATGTCCGATATGTTCACTGACTGTAACGAATACAATCGGAACCATTAAGAGCACCAGTCCGAAGTGGAAGCTTGGATGATAATCTACAAATGGTACATAGATGTGCGGCCAGTCAAACCATGATGCTTTCATCACTGGTTTGAAATCTACGATGCCGAAGATGATGCCTGCGATGTAACCTACAATGATTCCGATTAAGACTGGAATCAATGAGAAGAACCCTTTCATGTAGCCTTGAACAACTAATGTTGTGACTAAAGTAATCATTGCGACAATCAAGTAAGTAACGTTGTAACCTTTCATGTCTGCAGTGTTTTCAAACATTGCCATGTTGGCAGCTGTTGGCGCAAGACTTAATCCGATAACCATGATGACTGGTCCTACTACAACGGGCGGTAACAAATGCATAAGCCAACCGATTCCGCTTAATTTGATTAAGATTCCTATGATGACATACATCACACCGCTCATGAAGAGTGCTACAAGCATATCTCCTAGGCTGTGTGTACTTAATCCTGTAATAATCGGTGTGATGAAGGCGAAGCTTGAACCTAAGTACGCTGGAATCATTGATTTTGTAATTAAGATATAAAGCAATGTTCCGATTCCTGATGCAAGCAATGCTGCTGAAATTGGCAAGCCTGTTAGGAATGGTACTAAGACTGTTGCGCCGAACATCGCGAATAGATGTTGTAAGCTGAGGAAGGCCCATTGGCCTGCTTTCGGCTTTTCATTGACATCTAGTACGGGTTTCACCGTTCGCTCAAACATTTGTTCATTTTCCATTTCTCTTTCTTCCTTTCATAAAAAAATCTCTTTACAGCAATCAGCGTGCAAAGAGACATTGTGGGGGAAAGATAAGAAGGTGTTGTCTATTTGAGATACACGTGTACCTCTTTAGAAGTTGTTTCTTACAAGCTTTGTAGCCTCTCGTGCTAGATTGTAAGTCGACAACAGTTCTTATCTAACCCTTTGTCAGTCTCTCGTACTGATTTAAAAGGGTAAGCTATTCAATTATAACTGCGTTGCGACCATCCTTTTCGTCTACATAGACCGAAACTTCTTCGTCTTTAGCAGTTGGAATATTTTTACCTACGAAGTCAGCGCGTATTGGTAATTCGCGGTGTCCGCGATCCACTAATGTTGCTAACCCGATTTTTTGTGGTCGAGAATGTAGTAAGATTGCATCGAGTGACGCACGTACAGTTCGACCTGTATAAAGCACATCATCAATGATGATAACGACTTTGTCTTTAAGGTCTACATCAATGACATAAGACTTCTCAGACATTTTAGGTGTCGGTAACTCTAAATCATCTCTAAATTGCGTGATGTCTAATGTTCCTGTAGGAACACTTACGTCTTCAATTTGTTGAATCTTCGTTTGAATACGTTTCGCTAAAAATTCTCCGCGTGTTTTCACACCAAGCAACACAAGATTTTCAGTACCCTTGTTATACTCTAGAATTTCATGTGCGATACGTGTTAAAGTCCGCTGCATACCTGCATCATCTAATACAATACGTTCTGTCATTCCCGCACTCACCTTTCCATAAAAAAATCCCGTATCTCAATTGAGAGACACGGGATACGAAGAACATGCGAGATTTACTATCTCAACTATTTAAATCAGTAACTGTTTTGTCGGTTACTTTACTAAATTTGTATGGCAATCAGGGTTGGTGAATTTCATGTTCATACAAAATTACCTCTTAATAAAGTGTTTACTTAGTTACTTTCTCTAGTTTCAACATGTAAATTATCTGCCTTCGGAGCATCTCTGTACTCTCAATTAAAGACTTACGATTTCTTTATTAAACTGTACTAAGTTTAACACAGATAGATGAAAAGTCAAAGACATTTCAGAAATAAGTTTGAAATGATTAAGCTTCATTTAACGAACTGATAGATTATCCCAGCTCGTACTAAAATAACGTTAAATAATTGATATCCTATATAGACTTAATTAGTCATAACATAATAGTGCTTATTTTGTTTGGTTCATTTTTTTAATAAGCAGCAACGCTAATTGTCCAGTTGCTCGCGCATCATTCAATGCATCATGAGCTGATCCATCAGCTAAATTGAACTTCTTATTTAATGTTGCTAATTTATAGTTAGCAGTTCCACTTATATGCTTTCTAGCATAAGTTAAAGTATCAAAAACTCTGAATTTTTTATGTTCAACATTGAATTCAAATAAGTTATATAGAAGAAATTTCATATCAAATGGAGCATTATGAGCAACAACCGTCTTACCCTCAATTTGGTCTAACAGAGAAACAAGCGCCTCCTTAGTAAGTATAGGCTTATCTGCTAAAAATTCATTCGAAATACCAGTTATATTTTCTACTACTTCACTCACTTCATTAAAATACGGTTGGAAATACTTGCATTCTTCATGCACAATTACGCCATTTTTAAATTCTACAAGTCCATATTGAATAATTTCATCTTCCTCGTAATTTAAACCTGTTGTTTCAAAATCTATCACAACAAAAGAATCGTTAATCTTTCTTGCTTTTGTATAATTCAAATCTAATTTTTTTCTAACAGATTTAAGAGGTTCCGAAGTATCTTCTTGATTTGTAATATTTTCATTACCTATTTGTGCAACTTCACACTTTTTATCAAATTGTTGGTTTTCTTTAACAGACTCACCTTTTACTTCTTCATTATTAACTTGGTGCTTCTTCTCTTTTATTACATTGGATTTTTTATTGTTAACTTTCCTATCATCATTCTTTTCATTATTATCCTTTGGACTTTTACTATTATTATTCTCTTCATTTTCTTCAGCATATTTATCATGTTTAATTGCTTTTTTAATCAACACTATTCCAAGAATTGCTAAAACAATTGCTTTTAATAAATTACTAAAAATTCCCCCTTCAATTCCTTTAGTAAAAGCTGCAATTACTCCGCCTATAGTTCCTATAATCATTAATATACCTAAACACCCAAGACACCCTGCTTTATCTTTATTGTTCAATAAATTTACCTCCTGACTATTTTAATTCTCAACAACTGTATTACTTTTCACCCTTATTAGTATATAC
>NZ_PZGG01000030.1 GCF_003043455.1 Staphylococcus simulans
ATATACTATAGTTCCATATCAACATCGAACCAATGGCTCTGATATAGTGGTTCATCTATAAACCACCTCAACATCACCAATAAATGTCGAAGTATAAATATTGATGTTATAGTTTTCTTCTTTCGTCTCTTCTGTCATTTGAATGTGGTTATTCTCAATCTTAACGGTATTTTGATTTACTGTCGCATTGCCATAGAATGCTGCTGCGTGAAGATTGATATTGTAATTCATCGGCACAATGATTTGAATTTTACCAATGAAATGTCTTATGACAATCGTGTTATTTTCTTTGATATTTGCTGCTTTTGTTAAATCTATATGAATATCGCCGATACCATGTTGAATTTGCAGGTCTTCCCACTTATAAACATAGACAGGTGTTCTTTGATTACCGAACCATCTTTGCTTAATAAACTGTGGAGATGTGACTTCTTCATCAGAAGCGATAATCTTCATCGGTTTGAATTTAAAGACGATATAACGAATAATAATCAGCACTAAGAAAATAAAAAGTATGATAATCGTATATTTGTTAGAGAGTAATGTGAAGGCAATCATTAATACGCCAATCCAAAAGGCCAGTAAGCCTCTGACTTTATGGAAATAAAGATAGCCCACATACATTAAGATAATCCCTAATAATAATACGAGGATAAAGCCGATTTTTTCAAAAAAGATATAGTAAAAATTGGCTATAATCATTAATGCTGTAAAAATAATCAACATCTCAGTTGAGATATACTTATTGGTCATGTTTCGCCACCTTTTCTATGCAACTAAACTCATTTGTGCAATCATATCACATTCTCTTTCAAGTGTAATTCGTGTTTTGTTTTGCTCTGATAAATCTGCTTCAATTCTTGCACAATCAGATTCTGCTTCGTTTAAGTCATGCATTAATGCAGACAACTCTGCATTATTAATATTTTCCATTCGTTGTACATTATTAATTTGATACTGATCCATCAAATCAATGTATTTATTTTCTACTTCTGTAGTCAATTGTTCAATATATGCAACGATGTTTTGTCTTTTACGATTTAAATAAGCAATATATTGTTTTGTTGAATGTAATTTTCTGTTCAAATGCGCTTGGCAATTTGTAATACTGTATTTAACTGTAGTGTGATAAAGTTTGTCTAAATAAATTGCTATGATATTCATGGAATCACCTCATTTATGATTGACTCCATTATAAAATAATTCCAGACGCCTCACGATAGGCTCTGGAACCATTTTACTTTCATACTTTAGTCCTAATTCCCGTTATACCAAGGAACTATTTCTCTGTTTTATCTATTTTAGTCGTTAATAACGGACCATCTTTCGTCACGATAACAGTATGTTCAATTTGTGCAACATAACTTTTGTCGCTTGTTTCAAACGCCCATTCATTTTTACCTTCAGTTACAAATGTCGCATTAGATGAGATGAAAGGTTCTACCGCAATAACAGTCCCTTCTTTTAATAACGTTTTATCTTTAGGATCATAATAGTTTAAAACGTAATTAGGTGCTTCATGTAATGAGCTGCCTACGCCATGACCTGTTAAATTACGGATGACTTTCAAATCATTTTTACGCGCTGTCGCATGAACAGCTTTACCAATTTGGCTAAGTTTGCTGCCAGGTTTAATTTTTTTCATCGCATTATCAAATGCTTCCTCAGCAACTTCACAAACTTTTTGTTTCATCGGGTCACTTGGTTCACCCACAACAAATGAAATACCTGTATCTGCATAATAACCATTTTTCAATGCAGAAACATCTATGTTAACTAAATCTCCTTCACGGATTTTACGTTTACCTGGAATACCATGTGCCACTTCTTCATTCACACTGATACAAGTTTGACCAGGGAAATTTTCATCATGGATAGGTGCAGACAAAGCACCGTGTTGTTCAAATAAATCTTTAGCAATATTATCTAATTCTTTAGTTGTGACACCTGGTTTTGTTGCTTCTTGCATTGTATCTCTGACTAATGCACAAATATATCCGATTTCTTTTAAACCTAATAATTCTTCTTCTGTTTTTACAATCATGTGCGATCCCTTTCCTTATTCAATAATTGATAATGCAGCGCACGTGCGCTTATATGTCTCATTATGATACGAAATTATCATAATTAACACTCATTCTTTCTTATTATAGCAAAAAATGTTTGTTATACTAAATCTGTAAGAAGCAGTTCATCACTTTGTAACTGCAAATGGAACTATGTTGCAACGATGTTGCCGACATCAAGTGAGGTAAATTTTTTTATGACACAAGACAAATGGTATCGCAAAATTATTGGTGCAAGAACCATTAAAACTGGACTTGCTACATTTTTGACAGCCTTCTTTTGTATGGCGCTCAATCTTAACCCGATTTATGCTACGTTAAGCGCCATCGTCACCATTGAACCAACCGCAAAAGCATCACTCAAAAAAGGATATAAACGCTTGCCAGCAACTGTTATTGGCGCACTTTTAGCAGTACTCTTCACGTATATTTTCAGTGATAAATCCGCACTTGCTTATGCGATGAGTGCCACCTGTACTATTTTTATTTGCGCAAAGTTGAAGTTGCATGACGGTATTACAGTCGCAACTTTAACGGCTATGGCCATGATACCAGGTATCGGAGATCATTATTTATTTAACTTCTTCTCACGACTTTTAACAGCGGTTATCGGTCTAGTTACAGCTGGCTTAGTAAACTTAATAGTTTTACCGCCTAAATACTATCATCAAGTTGCTGAAAATGCTCAAAAAGTTGAGACAGATATGTATCATCTCTATAGCCAACGTTTAAAAGAGTTAGTGAATGAAAAATTCAACTCAGCTAAAACAAATCAAAAGTTAGAAAAATTACTCTCAGCCATCTTGCGTGTAGACACATTGATTCGTTATCAAAAAGACGAATTAGAATACCACAAAGATCAAGAAGACTGGGTGAAACTTAAAGCACTATCTAATCGTGCGCATACAGATCGTCTGTTTATTACGCATTTATCTAATATTGTTTATCTGCCTAAGAACACTAAGTTTCACTTCACGACAGCTGAACAAACAGCCATTTTAAATATCGCAGAAAGCATCAGTGAAATTATAGAAACAGGCGGTTTTGAACGTGTAGATGAAGATGCTGAAATATTAAAACGCAGTGTCATCCGATTAGATGAATTTGAAAAACAACAAGTCAAAAGCCATATCATTTATGAAATCTTAATGACGTATCGTATCTTAGATGAACGTTATGCCTAACAGAAAAGGTCACTTTTTGAAAATCAGTTCAAAAAGTGACCTTTTTATTTATGTTATAGCTTTTAACGCTATTTTATACTTCTTATTTATTTTCAAAGCGATCGACAATGGCTTGTTTAGCCGCTTCTTCCGCAGTATTATCCAATTGACGCGGTTCAAATGGAATACCTTTACGCACACATGCTTGTTCTAGCAAGTAATCTGTGATTTCATGGTTCTTCGGTAAAATCGGACCATGTAAATAAGTACCTAATAAGTTTTTATAATGAATACCTTCTTTACCGTCTTCATCATTATTACCAAAACCATGGGTTACTTTTCCTAATGTATCATAGTTATGATACGTTCTGCCGCCGTGGTTTTCAAAACCGACAATTGTACCGAACGTATTACTTTCAATGACAATATCACCTGTTAAACGTTCTTTTTTAGATTGCGTATAAAAGTCTAAAATACCTAATCCTTCAAGTTCTGTACCATCAGGTGTAATGTACTTATTACCTAAGAATTGATAACCGCCGCAAATTGTAAGGCCTGGCATACCTTCTTCTATCGCTGCTTTTAATTTACTTTTGATTTTACTTAATTCCTTTGTCGCAAGCGCTTGTTCACGGTCGCTGCCGCCGCCGATAAAGAAGATATCACACCCATCAAAAGTCACATCTTCTGTTTCATTGACTTCAACAACATTCAATTTGATATTGCGCCATTTTGCACGTTGTTTCAAAGCGATGATATTACCGATATCGCTATATAAATTCAATTTATCTGTCATAAAATGATATAACGTTAATTCATTCATCTTTGTTCCCTCATTTCAAATGAACGGTTTAATTGCTCTAACATCGGCGCAAGTGATGTATAGTTTGGAATTGCGACCGTCTTACTTGAGTAATCCATTGTTTTAGCAGTCGCTTTATAAATATCACGTTCCACGATTACTGGTACATCGACTTCTGCTAGTTTTAAACGTAATTGCAGTTCTTCAGCACGATTACCTGTGACAATTATCGCTTCTATATCTTGTTCACTTAATTTTTCAAAATCAGCATCGTAAATCCACGAAATATCTCTGCCATCTGCCGCATGGTCATTTAAACTGATGACATATACTTTTTTGCCTTCAAGTTGTTCTCCCATAGACAGACTTGCGTTCATACCAGCTGGATTCTTCGCTAAATTAATCATAGCTTCTTTAGAACCAGATTTGAAATACTGCATACGCCCATTATCTGATGTATATGTTTCAAAGCCTTTACGGATAGATTCATCGTTTAAACCTAATTCTCGCAATACGCTATATGCGGCAATCGCATTATAAGCATTAAAGTCACCCGCAATTTTCATATCAAATGTCGTGTCACCGATTGTCAGATGAATAAATGGTGAGACTGTGAATTTCGATACTTCATACTTCGGTTGTTCCCGTTTAAAACCGCATTCACAATGATAGTGACCGATTTGGTTATAGTGAATATAATCATATACTAATAAGCGACCACAATTCGGGCAATATCTGCTTTCGTTCATGGTACTTTGTTCAAATTCATGTGCATGTGCTTTCATGCCATAATAGACATTTGATTCACTTGCGATTTTTAAACGACTTACAAAAGGATCATCCGCATTCAGTAATAATTTAATCCCTTTATGACTGATGGCTTCAGCAATGTTATTGACCATAATGTCGATTTCACCGAAGCGATCCATTTGATCACGGAAGAAATTCGTGAAGACCATCATAGTCGGTGTCATTTCTTTTAATACTCTTGGAATAGAGCCTTCATCAATTTCAATAATCGCAATTTTAGTATCAGGTTTAGATTGTACGATGAATGCAGAAGTAATTCCTGCAGCCATATTCGCACCTTCATTGTTATGAATTATATTTATATGATTAGCCTTTAATGTATGACCAATTAAATTCGATGTCGTCGTCTTACCGTTGGTACCGCTGATAAATACAACATCGTCGACTTGTTCTGCTAAATTTCGTAGTATATTTTTATCAATTCTTCTGGCTACTTGCCCTGGCAAATCTGTACCGCGTTTCCCTACAGCTCGGCTGGCTCTACGCGCTAACTTGGCTAAGTTGATCGCCGTCCATTGTCTCATTCGCTTCACTCCTCTAAATATCAACCTGAATAATTATAACACGTCTCAGACTTTAATTAAAAATATTCTATATACGTCATCAATGTCAAACACTTGACTCTTACTACCCTATCCAGTAGAATTTTACTACTCAAATCATCAAATAAAGAAAGGTCGAATTACCTTTGAAACACCAAAATTCATTTGTTGCGCTAGACTTTGAAACCGCAAATGGTAAACGCACAAGTATTTGTTCTGTTGGCATGGTGAAAGTAGTTGAAAATGAAATTGTCGAGACATTTTATACGTTAGTAAATCCTAAAGATTACTTTTCCCAACAAAACATTAATGTGCATGGTATTAAACCTCAGGACGTTGAGACAGCACCTGACTTCAATTTTGTCTTACCTTATATGATACAGTTTATAGACAATTTGCCTGTCGTTGCACATAATGCGGCATTCGATATGACAGTAATGCATGCCAGCATTCAAGCGTTAGGGTTACAAACACCAAACATGACTTACTTCTGTTCACTACAGCTCGCACGCAGAACCATTAATAATCAACGTTACGGTTTAAAATATATGATGGATTATTATCATTTAGATTTTCATGGACACCATGATGCATTAAACGATGCAAAAGCTTGTGCCATGATAACTTTTAGATTACTCAAACACTATAATAGTTTATCCGACATGCTTGCAGTCTACGGTAAAAATTTAACGGATAAAGGATAACCGATTGAACATACAATGATAAGTGTCCAATCGGTTATTTTTATGTCATAGGAAATCATATATCGACATATTTTGATATTCAGTTTTCTCCAAATTTCCTACTGTCACACCAATTAATCTTATAGGTACTTCTGGATCTTTAAGCTCATTATAGAGCGTATAGGCAATATTATAAATATCTATCTCATTTCTAACCGGATCTCTTAAACTGCGCTGTCTCGATAATGTTTCAAATTGATGGGTTTTAATTTTAACTGTTACAGTTTTACCAGATTTTTGTATACGGCTTAATCGTTCTGCTGTCTTCTCACTCAACTCTCTGACTTTCAATAATATTTCTTCATCATCATTAACGTCGGTCGTAAATGTTCTTTCAGTTCCGACTGATTTTCGAATGCGATGAGCTTTAACAACATTAGTGCCACGTCCTCTGGCTTTTTCATATAATCCATGTCCACGTTTACCGAATATCCGTATCAATTCACGTTCATCTTTTTCATATAAATCTTTTCCGTTGTAGATGTCATGTTCATGCATAATGGCTTTGGTTGCTTTACCGACACCTGGAAATCCACCGATGTCTAAGTTCATTAATATCTCATGGACGTTTTGATAATTAATAATCATCATGCCGTTCGGTTTATTCATACCGCTTGCGAGTTTGGCGAGGAATTTGTTGTAAGAGATGCCGGCTGAAGCAGTTAAACCAGTCTTTTCCCAAATATCGTTTCTAATATATTGTGCGATGGCAGACGCTGGAAGATCTGGACGTACAAGATGTGTTATATCTAAATATGCTTCATCTAATGATAAAGGCTCTACAACTTCTGTATAACTTTTAAAGATATCCATAATTTCTTTCGAAGTTTCTCTGTAAACATCAAAGCGAGGTTGGATATAATAACCATTCGGACAAAGTTTATGAGCTTGTGCCATTGGCATTGCAGAATGTACGCCATACTTTCTCGCTTCATATGACGCAGTTGTCACAACGCCACGTCCACTTGCTTTTCCACCGACAATCACAGGCTTCCCTCTCAATTTAGGATTATCTCTCACTTCTACTTGCGCATAAAAGTAATCCATATCGATATGCACAATTCGTCGCTCTTCCATACCATTCACCTCGCTTTGTAAATTTTCTTCTTATACTCTATTATAATGTATCTTGTCTATACTTGAATATTTACTGCCTAAACACAAATCTTCACATCTAAATTATTTTTGTGATTGTATTAATTAATTATTGTGCCTTTTTTAATATTATTAAGAATGGAGAGATGCCTGTTTATTTCATCATATAACAGGTACAACTAACTAGATTCAAGTACTTCATTGTCCTGCAGTCACCTAATTATTTTCGAGGGAGGATTCAATATGACAAATAACGAAAACAAAATGAGTCATGAAGAAGCTGGTCATTTAGGTGGAGAAAAAACAGCTGAAGAGTTTAACTCTGAACATTTCCAAGAAATTGGTCAAAAAGGTGGAGAAGCAACAGCCAAAGAAAACAGTAACCCGTCTCAATCAGAAAATAATCAATCTAATTCTAATAACGAAAACAAAATGAGTCACGAAGAAGCTGGTCATTTAGGTGGAGAAAAGACAGCTGAAGAGTATAGCTCTGAACACTTCCAAGAAATCGGCCAAAAAGGCGGAGAAACAACAGCCAAAGAAAATAATGATAACTCATAAACGTAAATGTTGAGGTTGGATCTTTAGATCTAGCCTCTTTTGTTTTGAAATACAAGAAATACGAGATTTCTTATAAAATTAAGAAACCCCGTAATTAAGATAATGCTTTTCTATTATTTTCTTTCAAACAATGCCACTGTCTCAATATGTGTTGTTTGCGGGAACATATCGACAGGTGTGATTTCTTTTAGGTTATAGCCTTCCGCTAGAATTTGAGCATCACGTTGTTGTGTTGCTGGGTTACATGAAATATATACAATGCGTTTTGGATTTAATTCTAATAGTATGTTTAAAAATGTTTCATCGCAACCTTTACGTGGCGGATCGACCATGACAACATCCGGTTGAATACCTTGTTGTTTCCAGTCTAAAATTACAGATTCAGCTTTACCGCAAACAAATGTTGTATTGTCGTAGCCATTCAGTTGAGCATTTTTCTTCGCATCTTCAATCGCGGCAGGTACAACTTCAACACCATAAACATGTTTCGCTTTATCTGCCATATATAAGCCGATAGTACCGATACCGCAATACGTATCAAGCACTGTTTCTTCGCCTGTTAATTGCGCATATTTCAACGCTTGATTATATAATTTAACTGTTTGTGATGAGTTGATTTGATAGAATGATTGGTCGCTGATTTCAAATTCCACTGAATCTAAATCATCGATAATTTCATCTTTACCATATAATGTCTTTGATGTTTTGCCCATAATCACATTGGAATGGGTTTCATTAATATTTTGAATGACACTTTTAATATTCGGTACCGCATCCACTAGTTTCTCAATAATAGGTTTGGCTTGTTTAAATTTCTTACCATTAGTTACGAAAATAATCATCACTTCTCGCGAAACATGACCCACACGAATAATCACATGACGTAATAAACCTTGTTTTTGTTTCTCATTATAGATAGAGACGTTATACTCTTTTAGCAATGCACGGATAGAACGCATTAATTGATTTTGAATACTGTCTTGAATGATACATTCATCCATATCAATAATGTCATGACTGCGTTGACGATAGAAGCCCATAATCGGTTCATTGTCTTTATTTAAACCTACTGGAATTTGCGATTTATTACGATAGTTCCACGGATTCATCATGCCGATAGTATCATTGATAACTGTATCTTCAAATTTACCCTTACGATGGAATAGATTTACGACTTGATTTCTTTTCATTGTTAATTGTGATGAATAATCCAAATGTTGCAGTTGGCACCCTCCGCATTTGTCATAGTAAACACATGGAGGCGTCACACGTTCAGCACTTTCTTTATGAATATCTAACAATTTACCAATCGCAAAGTTTTTATTTACCTTGATTAATTTATATTCAATTTCTTCATTTGGTAAAGCATTTGGCACAAAGACAGGATAATGGTCTATTTTTACCACACCGTGTCCTTCATGTGTTAAGTCGATAACCTCACCTGTAAAGATTTGATTTTTCTTTAATGTTTCCACACTGTAACCTCCATAGAAAAAAGGTCAGGCTTGTGATTAAGTCCTAACCTTTCATCTGCTTACTTCTCTAATCTTGTTCAATTAATTCTTTATTATCTACATTAGCCGGTGTATATACTTCAATATGCTGCTTTAAATTTAAGAAGTTGGCTGGTAATTGACCACCATATTCTCCATCTACATTGAGCGGCATTTGTTCAAAGGATGATACATTGACTGATTTTGCTTTTTCATAAGTGACTTTTGGATGTTTAATATGTTCTCCTCTTGATGCTAAAGTCATAATGTGACCAAGTTCTGCTAAATTAGCTTTTTCAACAATAATCAACGTAAAGTAACCATCATCTAATTTCGCATCTGGAACTAACTTTTCAAAACCTGCCATTGAATTCGTCAGTCCAAGTAAGAATAACAGAATTTCTCCTTGGAATACTTTTTGATCATATTCAATACGGACATCCACATTTTTCATCTGCGGCAACATTTCCATGCCTTTGATGTAGTAAGCAAATGGCCCTACAAATGTTTTTAATTTACTAGAAGTTTCATAAGAGACTTCAGTAATACGTCCGCCAGCAGCTAAGTTAATAAAGTAACGACTATTCATCTTACCGATATCTACTTTAACCGTATGTCCTTTAATAATAACATCGACTGCACTTAAAATATCTGTTGGTAAATGTAAGGCACGACCAAAATCATTTACCGTTCCCATAGGAATCACACCGATTTTAGGACGATTCGGATGTTCGGCTATTCCATTAACCACTTCGTTTAATGTGCCGTCACCGCCAGCAACGATGAGCATTTCATAATCTTCATGCAGTGCACGTTTTGCTTCAATCGTCGCATCTCCTGCTTTTTGCGTTGCATATGCACTTGTTTCAAATCCTGCTTGTTCCATTTTAATCAAGACTTCTGGAAGCATTTTTTTAAACAATTCCTTGCCTGAAGTCGGATTATAAATAATTCTAGCTCGTTTTCTCATAAATAATCCCTCATCATTTTTACTCAATTTCAATTTTAAATGATTTCCGCTTCAGTTGAAAGCATTAATGGTTGAAATCAATGAAATTCGTTTTTGAAATCACCTATCATAATAAAAAACCTGCAGAGATTACATTCAGTAATCCTTGCAGGTTGTTATTCAATCAATTAGCGTTTATCTAATTCTTGTTGTAATAATTTGTTAACGATTTGAGGGTTGGCTTGACCTTTAGACGCTTTCATAATTTGACCGACTAAGAAGCCTTTCGCACGGCCTTTACCGTTTTTGAAGTCTTCTACAGATTGAGGGTTATTATCTAATGCTTCTGTTACGAAGTTTAATAATACAGACTCATCTGAGATTTGTACTAAACCTTTATCTTCCATAATTTGTTTAGCATCTCCGCCGTTTTCAGCTAATTCTGGGAAGACTTTTTTCGCGATTTTACTGCTCATAGTACCGTCTTCAATTAACTTGATCATACCAGCTAAGTTTTCAGGTGTTAATTTTGTATCTTGAAGTTCAACTTGGTTTTTGTTCAAGTACTCATTAACGCCACCCATTAACCAGTTAGAAGTTAATTTAACATCAGCGCCATGTTCAACCGCTTCTTCGAAGAAATCAGACATTTCTTTTGTCAATGTTAAAACGTGCGCATCATACGCAGGTAAACCGAATTCTTCAACATATTTTTTCTTACGTACGTCTGGTAATTCTGGAATTGTTTGACGTACACGTTCTTTCCAAGCATCGTCAATATATAATGGTACGATGTCTGGTTCTGGGAAGTAACGATAATCATCAGAACCTTCTTTAACACGCATTAAGATGGTTTTACCAGTAGACTCATCGAAACGACGTGTTTCTTGAAGGACTTCGCCGCCATTTAACAATTCTTCTTCTTGACGTTTTTCTTCGTATTCTAAACCTTTACGTACATAGTTGAATGAGTTCAAGTTTTTCAATTCAGCTTTTGTACCGAATTCTTCTTGACCGTATGGACGTAATGAAATGTTAGCATCACAACGTAATGAACCTTCTTCCATTTTACCGTCAGATACGCCAGTGTATTGAATAATTGAGCGTAATTTTTCAAGGTAAGCATAAGCTTCTTGTGGTGAACGGATATCTGGTTCAGATACGATTTCGATTAACGGTGTACCTTGACGGTTTAAGTCTACTAATGAATAACCGTCTTTATGTGTTGATTTACCCGCATCTTCTTCCATGTGAAGGCGTGTAATACCAATACGTTTTGTTTCACCGTCTACTTCGATATCGATGTAACCATGTTCCCCGATAGGTTGGTCAAATTGTGAAATTTGGTAAGCTTTCGGGTTATCTGGATAGAAATAGTTTTTACGATCGAATTTAGATTCAGTCGCAATTTCCATGTTTAATGCCATTGCAGCACGCATCGCCCAGTCAACGGCACGTTCATTAACAACTGGAAGCACACCAGGGTATGCTAAGTCGATCACATTCGTATTTGTGTTTGGTTCTGCTCCGAAATGTGCTGGTGATGGAGAGAACATTTTAGAATCTGTTTTCAGTTCAACGTGGACCTCTAGTCCAATGACTGTTTCAAAATGCATCATTAACACTCCTTATAAATTTTGATATGCATCATGTAAGTTGTATTGTTGTTCGAATTGATGAGCGACACGGTATAGTGTTTTTTCATCAAACGGTTTGCCGATAAACTGTAATCCGATCGGTCTATTATTAGTTTGTCCGCAAGGTACTGAAATACCTGGTAAGCCGGCAAGGTTAACTGGAGTAGTTAATAAGTCGTTTGCATACATTGTCAACGGATCATTAATTTCTTCACCTAAGTTGAAGGCAGCTGTTGGTGTTGTCGGACCAACGACTACATCATAGTCTTCAAATACTTTGTCGAAGTCTTGACGAATCAACGTTCTGACTTTTTGTGATTTTTTGTAGTATGCATCGTAGTAACCTGAACTTAATGCGAAAGTACCAAGTAAAATACGACGTTTTACTTCTTTACCGAAGCCTTCACTACGTGAGAATTTATAAAGTTCATCTAATGTTTGTGCTTCTTTTGAATGGTAACCATAACGAATACCATCGAAACGAGATAAGTTAGAAGAAGCTTCTGATGATGCGATAACATAGTAAGATGGGATACCATAGCCCGTATTTGGTAATGATACCTCTTCTACGATTGCACCTTCACCTTCTAAAATTTCAACAGCGTTGCGTACCGCTTCTTTCACTTCATCAGAAACACCTTCACCTAAATATTCTTTAGGTAAAGCAATTTTCATACCTTTGATATCTTTTCCGATATCTGAAGTGAAATCATTATCTTCTACTGGCGCACTTGTAGAATCATTTTTATCCACACCTACAATTGTTTCTAAAACAATTGCGTTATCTTTAACATTACGTGTTAAAGGTCCGATTTGGTCTAATGAAGATGCGAATGCAACTAAACCAAAACGAGATACACGGCCGTATGTCGGTTTCATACCAACGATACCGCAATATGCTGCTGGTTGACGAATAGAACCACCAGTATCTGAACCTAATGAAAATGGTACTAAGCCAGCTGCTACAGCTGCTGCTGAACCACCTGATGATCCGCCTGGTACTGCTTTATGATCGAATGGGTTAACTGTTTTCTTGAAGTAAGAAGTTTCAGTTGAACCACCCATTGCAAATTCGTCCATATTTAATTTACCGATTAACACTGCATTTTCAGCATGTAATTTTTTCATTACTGTTGATTCATAAATCGGTACAAAGCCTTCTAACATTTTACTTGCACATGTTGTTTCTAGACCTTCTGTAATAATGTTATCTTTGATACCCATTGGGATACCGAAGAGTTTACCTTCCATTTGGTCTTTCGCTTGCAATTCGTCCAGCTCTTCAGCTTTCTTAATTGCATTCTCTTTATCTAAAGCTAAGAATGATTTAATTGTCGGATCTGTTTCTTCAATTGCATCATAAATATCTTTTACAACTTCAGAAGGTTTAATTTCTTTGTTCTTAATCATTTCGCTTAACTTTTCAACTGATTCATAACGAATAGACATTACGCATCCTCCCCGTTGATAACTGATGGTACTTTAAATTGACCATCTTCTGTTTCTTTTGCATTTTTGAGCGCAAGCTCTTGAGGAATGCCTTTCACTGCTTTATCCTCTCTTAATACATTTTGTAAATCTAATACGTGATACGTCGGTTCTACATCGCTTGTATCAGCTGTATCGATTTGTTGGGCAAAGTTTAGGATTGTTTCTAATGTGTCTTGCATTTCTGTTGTTTCCTCTGGTGAAATATGAAGTTTAGACAAATTTGCAATATGTTCAACTTCTTCACGTGATACTCTAGCCATTAATGAACTGCCTCCTTATTAATACTTCATCATAAAATTGTATCAAAAAAACTGTCAAAAATCTAAATTTTTTAGTTCAAAATACCTATATATCAAGTAATGACTCCCCTTTAACTTAATCATTCTGAACTTCAATTGCAAATCATTACTATTAATTCGAGAATAGCTTGGATGTAATCTGTACGTTTATACATTCAAAATTATAAAAATACTACTTACATGCTTTAAAGCGCTGAAAACCCTTTCATTACAGAAAGCGTTTAAAATGCCACTGTTGAGCGATTTATATTTAACAATGTTATAAAATAACTATTCCCTTTTTTCAGAATTGTTGTATAATAATGCGTATACATTGAATCATCAATGAGAAAAAGGGGGAAACCACGATGTTTATTTTAGGTACTTCAGTGAGTAGCCAAATCGATGCCGACTGGCAGACATACATCATGATTGGTGTATACTTTATCATTCTAGTTATCATCGGTATCTATGGTTACAAACAGTCAACGGGAAATTTAAGCGAATATATGTTGGGAGGCCGAAACATCGGCCCGTATATTACAGCGCTGTCAGCCGGAGCTTCTGATATGAGCGGCTGGATGATTATGGGATTGCCTGGTTCGGTCTATGCGACAGGATTATCCGCAATTTGGATTACGATTGGTTTAACACTGGGAGCATATTTGAATTACTTTATTGTCGCACCAAGATTACGTGTTTACACAGAAATTGCAGGCAATGCGATTACCTTGCCAGACTTTTTCAAAAACAGATTAGATGATCATTCAAACATTATAAAAATTATCTCTGGTCTCATTATTGTCGTTTTCTTTACGTTATATACGCATTCCGGATTTGTATCTGGAGGTAAATTATTCGAAACTGCATTCGGACTGAATTATCGATACGGCTTGATTATGGTAGCTGTTATCGTTATTTTTTACACTTTTTTAGGCGGTTACTTAGCCGTTTCAATCACTGACTTCTTCCAAGGTGTCATCATGTTGATTGCGATGGTCATGGTTCCAATCGTAGCATTATTAAAATTGAATGGTTGGGATACATTCTCGCAAATCGCAGATATGAAACCTACCAACTTGGACTTATTCAGAGGAACTACTGTTTTAGGTATCATCTCACTCTTTTCGTGGGGATTAGGTTACTTCGGTCAGCCTCACATTATCGTTCGTTTTATGTCGATTAAATCTTTTAAACTTTTACCAACTGCACGTCGTGTCGGTATTTTATGGATGGCAGTCGGCCTTGCAGGTGCATGTTTAGTCGGATTGACTGGTATTGCATTTGTGCCAGATTACAATGTTACACTTCATGATCCAGAAACATTATTTATTATCATGAGTCAGATTCTATTCCATCCATTAGTCGGCGGTTTCTTATTAGCAGCAATTTTAGCCGCAATTATGAGCACGATTTCATCTCAATTATTAGTAACATCTAGTTCATTAACAGAAGACTTCTATAAATTGATTCGCGGTAAAAAAGCCAATGCTGAAAAACATGAAAAAGAATTTGTATTAGTCGGTCGTTTAAGCGTTATGGCTGTTGCGATTGTCGCAATTTGGATTGCATGGTCACCTAACGATACGATTTTAAATTTAGTTGGTAACGCTTGGGCAGGTTTCGGGGCATCATTCAGTCCACTTGTCTTGTTCTCACTTTATTGGAAAGGTTTAACAAGAGCTGGCGCTGTCAGCGGTATGGTTGCAGGAGCTGTCACTGTTATTATTTGGATTGTCTTTATCAAACCAATGGCTGATGTCTCTGAAATCTTCGGTATGTATGAAATCATTCCAGGATTTATTGTGAGTGTGATTGTCACTTACCTAGTCAGCAAGTTCACTCAAAAACCAAGTACACGTACAGTTAATGAATTAGACGAAGTTAAACATATTTTGCATAGTTAATTTAATAATAAATAATTTAGCATTATTAAGGGCAGGAACTTCTCGTTCCTGCCCTCTTTGTGTCATAAACACTTAATCTATTCAGTTAATCAAACAGTCTTGTATATAGTTAATTTGAATCGTCATGTTTCGCATAAGATTGACTCGTAATTTGACCGCCATTCACAATGACGTCTTCTTTAGGGAATGGTGTTTCATCAAAGAAATTCGTTAATAAATCTTTGACACCTTTTTCTATGCGTAATTGTGCTTCAATAACCATACCAGAATAATGAATCGTCATCGCATTACGTGGCATTTTTCTCCATGGATGATCTAAAGGTGCAGGTTGTGGATACCATACATCACCGCCATAACCTTGAAGATGATTTTCTTCTACCATTTTGACTACTTCTTCTTTGTTTACAATCTTACCACGTGCACAGTTTACAATATAACTGCCATCTTTCATTTGGCTGATGGTATTATAGTCAAATAAATCATCCGTTTCCGGTGTGAGCGGTGTTGTGATAATCAATACATCACTTTTATGCACTAACTCATCAAAGTTTACATATTTTGAGAAATCGGTATCTTCTTGGCTTGAACATCTATAATGAATAATATCTACGTTAAATGGTTTTAAACGTTCTCCAACTAAACGGCCAATTCTGCCTAAACCGAAAATACCAATTGTTTTATTTTGAAGCTCAAAGGCATGGTTTGTTACTTTTGTTAAATTCCAGCCACCCTCTTCTGATTGGCGATGGCCTTCTTCATAATTTCTGACTAAGATTAAAGTTGTCATCACAATATGTTCTGCCACACTGACTGTGTTAGAGTCAGTTACTTCTACAACAGAAATATCATGTTTACTAGCCGCTTCTAAATCTACATGGTCAGAACCCACACCTGCTGTAATGGCTAATTTTAAGTTAGGTGCTTTCTCTATACGTTCCTTCGTCATATAAGCCGGATAGAATGGCGCACTGATAACTACATCCATATCTTTTAGATGTTGATCCAAATCAGCTTCTCCATCTTTCAACACAACGAATTCATGGCCACGTTCTTCTAAGAATGGACGTAGATTCAACGCAGTATAATCATCTAGTACGTTGTTTTCTGTTTGTCCTTCTGTGGCTTCTGGAAATAGTGCTACAATTTTCATTTATATATCACCTGTCTCTAATTTTTGATACATCATTAAAAAATTTCCCTTCAAGATGTGTATTAAACAAAGTCATGTATGATTTCAATGAATTGTCAAAATGAAAAAGATGCCTTCCTCAGAAGACATCTTTCATCACTTTATTGCTTCGCCTTATCTTTTATAGATATGGACATTTTGTTTTTTATCATCTTTACCTTTTGTGATTAAAGCACGTGCTTGGTTACCATCTTTAATGTGAATTTCATAAGCATCTATATTACTGAAGTATTTGTCAGCTTGTTGAGCAATAAACTGTGTAATACCTGTTAATTCAGCTTTACCATAGTAATCAATCGGTACTTCAATAATAAGGTTTTTCGGTTTTTTACCATCAATCTTCGTTTTTCCTACTGCTTGTGTAAAGTTAGGGAAATAAGATTGTAAATTATCATTGAACTGTTTGAAGTTATTATTCAAGTTCTCATTCAAATCTGCGGCTTTTGATGACGGTAATAGTACTGATTTCTCATTAATACCTTTCCAACTGTTTATACGTGTTTGACCATCGTCTGCCGTAGCACCTGCGACAAATTCTCCAGGAATAATGTCATTTTCTCCAGACTGGATATATATCGCAAAATGAATCGGAATGTTTTTCAATTCTTTGTGTTCACGTAAACGTTCCAACATTTCATCGGCCATTTTTTTGCCTTCTTTTTCGACTTTAGCACGATCTAATTTCTTACTGAACGTTGGGCCATCTTTTTCTTTTTGGTAATAATATTCGCTATTCATCGCAAGACCGATTGTCATACCTTTAATCTTTTTACCTTTTGTATCACTATTACCGTAGAAATCTTGTTCTAGGATATTAGAAAGATAAGCCGGTGAATCTTTTGCGATTTTTTCTTCATCTTTTTCTCCATGACGAGAAGGATTTAAACCTAGATTTTCATTTGCATTTTTTTCTTCTTTTTCATCTTTATCCATTTTTTCAATTTCAGATTTGGTATATTTAGGTCCAAGGTAAGCATTAATCGTTTTTTTATCTAAAAACTGACCATCTTGGTATAAGTATTCGTCAGTCGGAAAAACTTTCTTACTTTGTTCTAATAAACCATCTTCAAAGTCATCACCGTTATAACCATTTGCCATCGTTTGCTGCAACATACCTCTCGCTTGGCTTTCTTTAAACGGTAAAATTGTTCGATAGTCATCACCTTGAACATTCTTATCTGTCGCAATATGCTTAACAGTACTTGAATCTGATTGAGTTTCTTGTTCTTTTGTTGATTTTTGTTGCTCATCCTTATTGCCACACGCCGTGAGAATCAATAAGAGAGAGATGAGTAATACACTTGTTTTCTTCATGCCCTATCTCCTCTATTGTTTATTGGTCAGCTTCATTTTGTTTTTGAATAAAGTCTGCTTCAGACCAAATTTCTGTACCTAGTTTTTCTGCTTTCGTCAATTTAGAACCTGCATCTTCACCAGCAATGACTAAATCAGTATTCTTTGTCACACTGCTTGTTGTTTTCGCACCATGTGCTTCCAACCATTTAGATGCTTCTGTACGTGTCATATTATGCAGTTTACCTGTTAATACGACTGTCAGACCATTAAATTCTGAATCAGATTCTATCTCTGAAGTTCTGATACCTTTATACTTCATATTAACATTTTTTGCACGAAGTTTATCAATTAAAGCTATGATATCTTCATTATTTAAGTAAGTAATTAATGACGTCGCAAGTTTATCTCCAATGTCATGAATTTCTAGCAATTCTTCTTCTGTTACTTCGAACAAGCGATCCATGTTTTCAAAACGCTCTGCAATTACTTGGCTGGCTTTAACACCTAAATGTCTGATACCCAAGCCGAATAATAAATGTTCAAATGAATTTTCTTTTGAGGCTTCAATCGCATTCAGTAAATTATCTGCTTTTTTCTCACCCATACGTTCTAACGGCAACAAGTCATCTTTTGTCAGGTAATATAAATCTGCGACATCTTTAATAATTTCATTGTCATACAACTGCATAATCAACTTCGTGCCTAAGCCATCAATATTCATCGCTTGACGTGATACAAAGTGAATCATACCTTCAACAAGTTGTGCAGGACATTTAGGATTAATGCAACGTAATGCGACTTCTCCATCTAAACGTACTAATTCATGACCGCAACTTGGACAATGTGTCGGCATATGATACGTTTCTGTGCCTTCAGGTCTGCGATCAGGTAAACTGCGTACAACTTCTGGAATAATATCGCCTGCTTTTTTAATGACCACACTGTCTCCGATACGAATATCTTTTTCATGAATTAAATCTTCATTATGCAGTGAAGCACGAGAAACAATTGTACCTGCAACACGAACAGGTTCTAATACTGCCGTTGGTGTCACAACTCCCGTACGTCCGACACTTAATTCGATATCATGTAACGTTGTCACGACTTCTTCAGCCGGGAATTTATATGCAATCGCCCATCTTGGTGACTTTTGTGTATAGCCTAATTCTTCTTGTTCTTCAAGATCATTAACTTTAATGACAATACCATCAATGTCATAGGATAAATCTTGGCGTTTTTCAGTCCAATACTTAATGTATTCTAAGACACCTTCAATATCTGATTCACGTTTACGATTTTGATTGGTTTTAAAACCTAACTCATCCAATTCATCTAAAGCTTCACTTTGTGATGTCGCATGGAAGTTTGTAAAGTCATTCACGCTGTATAAAAAGATACTTAAACGACGTTTGGCAGCTAATTTTGAATCTAATTGGCGTAATGAACCTGCTGCTGCATTACGTGGGTTCGCAAAAGCTTGTTCTCCTGCTTCTTCCTTCTCTTTGTTCAAGCGTTCAAACGAAGACTTCGGCATAAATGCTTCACCACGCACCTCAAAGGTTAATGACTTTTTAAATTTTAACGGTATCGCACGAATTGTACGCAAGTTCTCCGTAATATCCTCACCGATAGTTCCATCACCACGTGTCAAACCTTGTACAAATCTGCCGTTTTCATATTTTAAAGATACTGCTAAACCATCAATTTTCAATTCACACATATATTCAACTTTGCCGGCATTTTCACGCACACGTGCATCAAAACGACGTAAATCTTCTTCACTGAAGGCATTAGCTAAACTTAACATCGGTGTATCATGACGCACTTTGTTGAAAGTTGCTTGTGCTTCGCCGCCTACACGCACTGTCGGAGAATCTTCTGTTTTAAATTCAGGATGTTCTTCTTCGATATGAATCAATTCGTGGAGTAATTTATCATATTCACTATCTGGTACAGATGGGTTATCCATCACATAATATTCATGATTATATTGATTCAATAAGCGATGCAGTGTTTCAACTCTATTGGCTAAATCGTTCATCCCTTAGTCCTCCTTCTTTTTAATCGGCGCAAAGTTCGCAAGTAAACGTTTTGGTCCTTGAGATTTGAAAATAATATCCAATTCAACCGTACCGTTTTTCTCATTCACATTGCTGACCATGCCTTCTCCCCATGCTTTGTGAACCACTTTATCACCGACATTCCATGTTCCTGACGCCACTTCTGAACGTTTTGTTGTACGTCTGCTTGGACCGCGTTTAACAGGTTTTTGACTGCTTGAAGCGCCTGCATAACGACTTTCTTTTCTTGCAGGTTTATTCAATAAATCTTCAGGAATTTCTTTTAAGAATCTTGAAGCTGAGTTAGATTGTGTTTTACCAAACAACGTTCTGCTGACAGCATGCGTTAAATACAATTCTTCTTCCGCACGTGTAATCGCCACATAACATATTCTTCGTTCTTCTTCCATTTCATGATCATCATCACTTAAAATTGAACGGATATGTGGGAAAATCGATTCTTCCATACCCATAATAAAGACGACTGGGAATTCCAAACCTTTCGCAGAGTGCATTGTCATCAATGTCACACCATTTTCAATATCTGCTTCATCGATATCTGCGACTAATGATAAATCTGTTAAGAAGTTGATTAATGATTGTTCTTCAAGTGGTGTGTTTTTCTCATAATCCATTGGCACTGACATGAACTCTTCGATATTTTCTAAACGGCTGCGCGCTTCTAATGTCTGGTCACGTTCCAACATTTCTTTATACCCTGATTTATTTAAGACTTCTTCTACAATTTCACTGACTTCTAAGAATTCTTGTTCTTGAATTAAATTTGAAATCAATGTATAGAAATCTATTGCTTGTTTTGTTACTTTTTTCGTTAAACCGATAAAGTCTGCTTCAGCCAAGGCATCAAACATGCTTAAATCATTTTGTCGTGCATACGCTTGAATTTTTTCAACTGAAGAAGGCCCGATACCACGCTTCGGTATGTTAATAATACGCTGTAAACTGATGTCATCATTACTATTTGCGATTAAACGTAAATAACTTAATAAGTCTTTAATTTCTTTACGGTCATAGAACTTGTGACCGCCGACCATTGTATATGGAATATTCGATTTCATAAATGTTTCTTCAAGTACACGAGATTGTGCATTTGTACGGTATAAAATCGCAATATCATTAAAAGATTTATTGTTTTCACGTTGCTGACGCATAATTTCTTTTACAACATATTGTGCCTCATCGCTTTCACTTTGAGCTTGATAATAATTAATCTTCTTACCTTCTTGATTGGCTGTCCATAGCCCTTTTGGTTTACGCTCTGTATTATTTTTAATCACTTCATTGGCCGCATTTAAAATGACTTTCGTTGAACGATAATTTTGTTCTAAGAAAATTGTGCGTGCATTCGGATAATCTTCTTCGAATGACAAGATGTTTTGGATATCAGCACCACGCCAACCATAAATTGATTGGTCAGAGTCACCAACCACACATAAATTTTTAAATTTATCTGCCAATAATTTCACAAGTGTATATTGTGCGCGGTTTGTATCTTGATACTCATCCACATGAATATATTGGAATTTATTTTGGTAGTATTCTAAAACGTCTGGTACACGTTTAAACAGATTAATCGTTGTCATAATCAAATCATCAAAGTCTAATGCTTCATTTCGAGATAATTGACGTTGATAGCCGGCATACACACGTGCCACCATATCAGACATGAAGTCTGTCGCTTCTATTTCTGCATCTTCCACAGTTTTAAGTTCGTTTTTCATGTTGCTGATGGCAGATAAAAACATGCGTGGGTCATAACGTTTACTGTCGATGTTTTCTGTTTTCAACACGTCTTTAATGACTGATTTTTGGTCAGTAGGATCTAAAATTGTGAAGTTGCGTTCAATGCCGATACGATCTGCATCTCTTCTTAAAATACGCACACACATGGAGTGGAACGTAGACATCCAAATGACTTGTGCTTCTTCCCCTACTAATTTCTCAACACGTTCTTTCATTTCTCGTGCTGCTTTATTTGTGAAAGTAATCGCTAAGACGTTATAAGGAGAAACGCCTTTTTCATCTAATAAGTACGCGATACGATGCGTTAGAACTCGCGTTTTCCCTGAGCCTGCGCCTGCCATAATCAACAGCGGTCCTTCAGTTGTACGTACTGCTTCGCTTTGTTCAGTATTCATATTGTCTAATAACGCATTCATCTTAAGATAACTCCTTTATTTTAACTGTTTTCAATGCTTGTTTGATATCGGTATAGACTAAATTGCCGACAACAATCGTATCTGCTTCTTTCGCCGCCACTTGCGCATCGCTTAGTGAACGAATACCGCCGCCATAAAACACATGCGCTTGTTCAACATTTTGTTTTGCGGTACGAACCATTTCCATATCTCCGAACGTGCCGCTGTATTCTATGTACATAATTGGAAATTGATAGACCTTGTCCGTCATCAATGCATAAGCTTCAATATCTGATTCATCTAAATCTGTCTTGGCTTGTGTTTTCACAGCTGCTTTTGAATCAGGGTTTAATATGATGTAGCCTTGGAATTTGATTTCATCAAAATCCATCATATGGCCGTAGTCTTTAAGTGCTTCATGCAATAAACCATTTTGATATTGGACATCTGGGCTGTTTAAGACCATCGGGACAAAGTAGAAGTCAAAACCAGGCATAATGCTTTCTAAGTTAGAGATTTCAAGGACGAGTGGAAGCGGATAACGACGGACACGACTCATCAATTGAATGACATTGTCTTCAGTCACATTATCAGTTCCGCCAATTACAATTGCATCTGTATCGGACATACAGATTTTATCTAAATCTTCATCATTAATTGTTTTTGCAGGATCTAATTTAAATACATGTTGCCACTTTTTTATGTCGTACATTTTACCGTTTCCCTTCTTTTAAACATACATTTGATTATATCATTTTTGCCCCTTAGATTCTAAACGGATATATCAAAACAAAGAAAAACAGAACCTCTCACATCAAAAGATGTGCAGGTTCTGTTTGAACTAGTCATTTGTTTCGATATTCATGCGATCTAATACGACAGTATAAGCGTCGTTACCCCATTGCAAGGAGCGTTTTACTCTGGAAATTGTCGCTGTAGAAGCACCTGTTTCCTTTTCAATCGTTGCATACGTATAACCTTGTTTTATCATTTTAGCAACTTGAAGTCTTTGTGATAACGATTGAATTTCGTTTACAGTGCATAAGTCATCAAAAAACTGGTAACACTCTTCTCTATTTTCAAGCGTTAGAATGGCATCAAACAGCTCATCTAATGCTTTACCGCGTAACTTCTCAATTTGCATATCAAACAACTCCTGTTCTTTGTGTTCATCTTTATCCTATTTTAACGTACTAATACATTAAAGTGTAGTCATGACCCCTAAGAAATTGTTGTGATATACAAAATAGTGATAAGAATTAGTCAGCTAAACCAGCACGTTCGAAAATTGTGTCCACTTGATTTAAGTGATGTTTTGGATCGAAGGCTTTGTCTAAGTCTTCTTTGCTTAATACATCTGTAATTTGTGAATCTTGTTCAAGCAATTCTCTGAATGGTGTTTTAGTTTCCCAAGATTCCATTGCTTTTGGTTGAACTAAGTCATAAGCTTGTTCACGTACCATACCTTTATTGATTAAAGATAATAACACACGTTGTGAATAAATTAAACCGAATGTTTTATTGATGTTTGCCATCATATTATCTTCAAAGACTGTTAAACGGTCGATGATGTTTGTGAAACGATTTAAAGCATAATCTAATGCGATTGTCACATCTGGTAACATAATACGTTCTGCAGATGAGTGTGAAATATCACGTTCATGCCATAATGGTACGTTTTCATAAGCTGTTGTAATGTAACCACGGATGACACGTGAAATACCTGTAATATTTTCAGAACCGATCGGGTTACGTTTATGCGGCATTGCTGAAGAACCTTTTTGGCCTTTTGCGAATGCTTCTTCTACTTCTCGTGTTTCTGTTTTTTGTAAGCCACGTACTTCAACAGCGAATTTTTCCATTGAAGTTGCGATTAAAGCTAATGTAGCAATGTAATACGCATGACGGTCACGTTGTAATGTTTGTGTTGAAACTGGTGCAAAACCAAGACCTAAATGTTTTGTTACATAAGCTTCGATTTCAGGCGGGATATTTGCGAATGTACCAACTGCACCACTCATTTTACCCACTTCAATTTCCTTACGTACTTCTTTAAAACGTTTGAAGTTACGTACCATTTCTTGGTACCATAATGCCATTTTCACACCGAAAGTCGTCGGTTCAGCATGCACACCATGTGTACGGCCCATCATTAATGTATATTTGTATTTTTTCGCTTTTGCAGCTAATACTTCGATAAAACGTTCAATGTCTTTTTCCAAAATATCGTTTGCTTGTTTGATTTGGTAACTTAACGCTGTATCTACAACGTCTGTTGAAGTTAAACCATAGTGTACCCACTTACGTTCTTCTCCTAATGTTTCAGAAACTTGACGTGTAAAAGCAACAACATCATGACGTGTTTCTAATTCAATTTCTTTCGCACGATCTACATCTACGCGCGCATTTTCACGGATTTTTTTAACGTCTTCTTTCGGGATAAAACCTAATTCACTCCAAGCTTCACATGCTAGGATTTCAACCTCCAACCATGCTTCATAACGATTTTGGTCTGTCCAGATTTGTGACATTTCTTCACGAGAATAACGTTCAATCATTTCATAAACTCCTATCTTAAAGTTTGATTTTAAATGTGGACGCTCACAGAACATGTACATTCTTTAAAATATTCTGCAAAACGTTCGACTTTTTACTCTTATACTCTCTATTTTAACAGAATTTTTTTCAAATGTATAAGGCTTTCCAAACTTTTATCTAAAAAACCCAACTCGCATTTCATTTCTGAATACAAATTGGGCTTTCTGCACATTTATTGAATTTTCTTACCGACAAATTGTATATGTTGACGCTCAACTTCTATACTGCCGTCTTTATTTTCACGGTAAACTGGTTTCTCAAAGCGCTTCACTGGCATATAACCCGCTTCACGCATTCGTGCTAAACATTCTTGAATAGTTTCGTTTTCTGCTACTTCAAATTTCATCTGTATCATACGCCTTCAATCGTTTACTTCTAATACCTTTAACCCAGAAGCCGCCATGTAATGTTCGTGCTTCATAGGCAATGACGAATGCTTTTTCATCAAGTTGTTTGATTGTATCCATCAACTTAAGTTCAAAGCGTCTTGGTGTCAGAATTTGCATGACTAAACGTTCGCCGTCTCGACCATACGCTGGGAAGTGTGTTACGCCGTAACCTAGATTTCTAAGTTGTGTCGGCAAATCTAATTCGTAATTGGCTGTCGTAACGTTGACTACAGAATAACCCAATGCAAGTTTCTCTTCAATTTTCATGCCGACAATAATACCGACAGAGAAACCAAATGCATAAGCTACAATATTTTGGAATTTATCCAAGTTTGCCATCACTAGACCTAATCCGATAATATAGATTAACACTTCAAGGAAACTAACCGCTGCTGCGACATAACGGTAACCTTTTAAGGTAAGGATTGTTCGAACTGTAAGACATGTCACATAAGCAACGTTAATGATAAAAATTGAGAGCAGCATCAGCCATGGATTTGCTGAAATTACTGACAAAATATATTACCTCTTTTCAAATTGAAATCTAGCTTATTTTATCAGTCGACTGATTATTTGTCACTCATTTTCTTTTGATGCTTCTGATTTTGGCCAAGTATAGCGCGTGTATGCTAATTCTCGCTTATGCGCATTTCTTAAATAGTGTTTTTCAATTACTTTTTGGTCATGTTCAGAGACAGGTTTACCTTCTAAATAATCATCAATTGCATCATAAGTCACACCTAGAGCTTCTTCATCTGGAAGTTGCGGTTTATCATCTTCTAAATCAGCAGTCGGTACTTTTTCATACAGATGTTTTGGTGCGTTTAAATAAGTTAATAATTGACGTCCTTGACGTTTATTTAAACCAAATAACGGTGCAATATCTGCAGCACCATCACCATATTTAGTGAAGAAACCCGTAATATTTTCAGCAGAATGATCTGTACCGATAACAATACCGCTTTGGTTTGCTGCAATCGCAAATTGGACTTTCATACGTTCACGTGCTTTTTCATTGCCACGTTGGAAATCTGTTAATTCAAACCCTGCTTCATTCAACGCTTTTACACTTTGATCGACTGCTGGCTTAATATTAACCGTTACAGTTTCATCGGGTTGGATGAATTTCAAAGCATCTTCAACTTCATCTGCATCTTTTTGTACACCATAAGGTAGCTTAACTGCGATAAAGCGTACATTTCTGCCTTCTTCACGTAGTTGTTCTACCGCAATTTGACATAAACGTCCAGCAAGTGTTGAATCTTGGCCGCCTGAAATACCGAGTACTAGAGATTGTATGAAACCATGACTTTGAACATAATGCTTAATAAAGTGAATAAGTTCATGGACTTCAGTTTCACTCTCGATAGAAGGTTTAACTTTCATTTCTTTAACGATAATATCCTGTAATTCACTACTCATGTCGTTCCTCCATTTCTTTGACATCTTCTGCGACTTCAAAGATTTTTTGTTGTTTGTTATCCCAACATGCTTTACTTAAATCAACAGGGTACTCTTGAGGGTTCAAGAAACGTTTGTTTTCTTCCCAAAGATGCTCTAAGTTTGTTTTTAAGAAGGCTTGAGCTGTTTTTTCATGTGGTAATTCATAAACTAATTTACCTTCAGTATAGATATCTTTATGCAAATCAATCGCTTCAAATGATTTTACTTTCTTACTTTTATACGTATGCACTGGGTGGAACAATTTTAATGGTTGTTCTGCATAGGGATCTTCATGCGCAAGGGTAATATAATCCCCTTCTGCTTTACCCGTTGCTTTATTAATAATGCGGTAGACATTTTTCTTACCTGGTGTTGTTACTTTTTCAGCGTTGTTTGATAATTTAATACGGTCTTGATACTCACCTGTTTCATCTTCTACTGCCACAAGTTTATAAACTGCGCCTAATGCAGGTTGATCATAACCTGTAATTAACTTCGTACCAACGCCCCATGAATCAACTTTCGCACCTTGAGCTTTCAAACTCATGATGGTTTCTTCATCTAAATCATTGGATGCGATAATTTTCGCATCAGTAAAACCTGCTGCATCTAACATTTTACGTGCTTCTTTAGATAAGTAAGCAATATCGCCTGAATCTAAACGAATTCCGATAAAGTTGATTTTATCTCCTAATTCTTGTGCAACTTTAATCGCAGTCGGTACACCTGATTTTAATGTATGGAATGTATCTACTAAAAAGACACAGTCTTTATGACGTTCTGCATATTTTTTAAATGCCACGTATTCATCGCCATAAGTTTGTACAAAAGCATGTGCGTGTGTACCAGATACTGGAATACCAAATAATTTACCAGCTCTGACATTACTAGTAGAATCAAAGCCGCCGATAATCGCTGCTCTTGCTCCCCATAATGCCGCATCTTCTTCTTGTGCACGTCTTGTACCAAATTCCATTAATAAGTCATTTGGCGCAACTTGTTTGATTCTGCTGGCTTTTGTCGCAATCAATGTATGGAAGTTAACGATATTTAATAAAATCGTTTCAATTAGTTGTGCCTGAATTAACGGTGCCTCTACCCTAACTAAAGGCTCGTTATTAAAGCACACTTCGCCCTCTTCCATTGCACGAATGTTTCCAGTAAAGC
This sequence comes from Staphylococcus simulans, assembly GCF_003043455.1. Classification (GTDB taxonomy): domain Bacteria; phylum Bacillota; class Bacilli; order Staphylococcales; family Staphylococcaceae; genus Staphylococcus; species Staphylococcus simulans_A. Next base: position 27,839 of record NZ_PZGG01000030.1, read on the forward strand.
GTAAGTCTTTCAAATAATCTAAAAAGTCATCTTGATAACCGATAGACTTTAAATATGTTAAATCCGTTTCAGTAAAACGGAAATTTTCGATAAATTGAATGATTCTGCGTAACCCATTAAATACAGCATAGCCGCTGTCGAATGGCATCTTGCGGAAATATAAATCAAAGACCGCCTTTCTTTCATGAACATTATCATACCAATAACTTTCAGCCATATTAATTTGGTATAAGTCATTATGAAGCATTAAGCTGTCATCTCTAAATTGATACATAACTTTCTCCCCAATCAACCTTTTTTGTTTAGTTTATCACATTCTTATAGGCTTTTATACATTCCCCCGCTAGGGTTCATGTCTTTCCTTTTGCAATTGTACCGAAATTGAAATTAAATCAATTAATTTTGTAAATACTTTTTACTTAATGTAAGAATTTTGTCAGATTTAGATGGATTTCTAAATTTTGTGTGACATCTTTATTAGGGGTTTTCCCTTATAACTCCTATAATAAAGATGAGGTGAAGAAAATGTTATTAGAGAAAGCGACTGAATTTATTCACACAATGTATCAAGAGTTGAATTATGACGAAGCAGCCATTCAAGACAGATTAGAAACAATTGAAAAGGAAATTAACGAAACAGGTACATATCACCATACAACAGAAGAATTAACATATGGTGCACGTATGGCCTGGCGTAATTCCAACCGTTGTATCGGAAGATTATTTTGGGAAACATTAATCGTCCAAGATGCACGTGACGTCAAAGACAATGATGCTTTTATTGAAACTATCCACAAACATTTAGATGAAGCGACAAATGGCGGAAAAATTCAATCTTACATCACTATTTATGCTCAAGAAGAAGACCATCCGCCTATTATCTACAATAACCAATTAATCCGTTATGCAGGCTATGAAGATGCTGGGGACCCTGCTGAACGAGAAATCACTAAAACTGCACAACATTTAGGTTGGCAAGGGGCAGGTACAGATTTCGATGTCTTACCATTGATTTATAAACTGCCTGGTGAGCGCTTCCCACGACTACATGATTTACCAGAAGAACTGGTATTAGAAGTTCCGATTGAACACCGTCACTACCCTAAATTAGCTGAATTAGGTTTGAAGTGGTATGCGGTACCGATTATTTCCAGTATGGATTTAAAAATCGGGGGTATTACTTATCCAACTGTGCCATTTAATGGTTGGTATATGGTTAACGAAATTGCTGTACGTAATTTTACAGACACGTACCGCTATAATTTGATAGAAAAAGTTGCAGAAGCGTTTGAATTTGATACACTTAAAAATACTTCATTCAATAAAGATCGTATTATGGTAGAACTGAATGATGCAGTGTATCATTCGTTTAAAAAAGCAGGCGCATCGATTGTCGATCATTTAACAGCTGCTAAACAATTCGAACACTTTGAAAGCAATGAAGCAAAAGCCAATCGTGAAGTTACTGGAAAATGGTCTTGGTTAGTACCATCACTATCACCTACCCTTGTTTCTAACTATCATCATGGCTACAAAAATGTGATGAAAGAACCGAATTTCTTTTATAAGAAACAAGCAGAAACAGCAGGGTGCCCTTTCCATTAACTGTTGCGTCACATCAAAGGGGAAATGCAAAAAATGAATTTATATTATCTAGGTCCAAGGGGTACATTTTCATATCTTGCTTCTAAAAAGTACTTATCAGAAACAGAAGCAGACTATCATCCAAAATCCAATTTATATGAAGTGGTTCAAGCTGTTCAAAATGATTCAGACAGCATTGGTATTGTGCCCATTGAAAATTCAATCGAAGGTACAATCAACATCATCGCAGATGGCTTAGCACATCAAAACATTTACGCAATCGGCGAAATCCATTTGAATATCCAATTCGGCTTATATGCACTAAATGGGACATCAGTAGAAGACATTGACACGGTTTATTCTATTGCTCCTGCAATCAGTCAAACCAACCAATTTATTCAGCGTCACCAATTTCAAATCGGGTACTCAGAAAGTACAGTTCAAAGTTTAGATTATATTGATGAACATACAGGAGCGATTGCACCGTTAGGTATCAATGAAGATCACCGTATAGAAGCGATTGAAGAAAATATCGAAGATTTTCCGCATAATGTAACTCGCTTTTTAATCATCGGTAATCACTTAACTATCGCAGAAGATGCGACAGATACAGTTTTAATGATTACACCAGAACAAGATAGAGCCGGATTGCTTGCGAATATCTTAAACACATTCGCCATTTTCAATATCAACTTATCATGGATTGAATCTCGCCCATTAAAAACACAATTAGGCAGATATCGATTCTTTGTCCAAGCTGATGCCACATTGAATTCTGAATTAGACAAAGTGATTAAAATTCTTGAAACATTAGATTATCAAGTGAAAATCATCGGTTCTTTTAAGAAACAAACCAAATAATTTACAACCTAAATAAACTGGGTCGAACCTTGCTTTCAAAGTTCGACCCAGTTTTATTATCGTTATGCTTCAATCAGCTGTTTAT
>NZ_PZGG01000031.1 GCF_003043455.1 Staphylococcus simulans
ACCATGGATTATATAAATCTTCGAATCTTCATTTTAATTTATTAAAACTGCTGATCTAAGTTCAAATACCATATCAACATAATCATAATTTATTATCAGTAATTCCTATGAATCGTCATTGGTATTTATCCATCATATCTGATTCTTATTGCAACTCAGAGCGTCTCTCAGCATCTCATTTTATGATAAATGCCTTATTTATGTTCTTACGATACACCTTTATTAGTTTCGTATCATTATGATTTAACCATCATTAGTCATATTCTTTTGATTAAAACCACTTAACGTCACCTGTATATTCATCCGTAAAGTCAATTCTCGATGCAATACAGAGGCTCTCTCAGCATACATATTTTTGATTTCACATAATATATAATCAATAAATGGTTATAAGAACATCAATAGTTGATTATAATACAACAATCCTTATATGCAATGAACTTAAATATAATAACACTTATTAGTTTACATAACATAAATATATTTAATTCTATCTTTTTCAGTATTTTAGCTTTCCAATCAACTAAAGTTCTTGATTTTTAGCGATTTATCGCTAAATGACTGTTGCTAGAAAATTAACGAATTCCAGTTAATTAGCCTTATATTTCTCTTTACACTTTTATAATAACGAAATATAATATTGTCATAGGTAGTTTCAACCACCTCATCTTACAACTTATACTCCATTTATGCGAAAGGATGAATCATCATGAATTCACAACACGCCCTCGTACCACTCCCTCAAAACTATAACGATTTGTTTGCCATTTTTGTTACTCGCAATGAATTTCTTCAATTTGAAAAACGTATTGACAGTCAATTTGTGAACTTAAATGGAAAAATTGACGCATTAGACACAAAAGTAAATACTATTCATCAATCACTCGATACTAAAATCGATGAACGTTTTACTACGTTGGATAAAAAGATCGATGAACGCTTTAGCACGTTAGATAAAAAGATTGATGAACGCTTTAACACGTTGGATAAAAAGATCGATGAGCGCTTTAATACACTGGATGAAAAATTTGATGATAAATTTAATACGTTCGATGATAAACTATGTAAACTTGAAACTAATTTCGATGGTAGAATCGGTAAACTTGAAACTAAGTTTGATGAATTTCAAAAAACTTCAAATACTCAATTCAAATGGCTTATCACAACTATGATCAGCATGATTTTAGTCGTTCTTGGTGTATTGACATACTTTATCTAATAGTTTTGTATATTGAGACTTGTTTTAAGTCAATTAATCCCCTGTTAATGCCTTTTTGTGACTGATTTCTTTATGTATTTTTCTATAATAGAGAATTTTTTTCCTTTATTAAGCAAGAGATATTTAATTTAACTTTGCTTAAAACACCATTTCATTATACAATTTACTTCTTTTGTTGATTATCATCTTATTTTTACTATTTATGAATTTTTTAACATGTAATTTTTCGTTAAAGGGTATATACTAATGTATATATTTTATGAAAGAGGTGTTAAAATTTGTCAACTAGTCATATTAGATGGTCAAGTTTAATCATCGGCTTATTATTCGCATTGATTGGAATTTTAAGCGTGAGCTTCCCTGTCGAAAACTTAACAGTCATCACTTGGTTATTCGGGATTTTCTTCATTTTTAATGGTATAGCTGAATTATTCTTCAGACGTTTAACAAAAGCTTTTGTAGGTGTTTCTAGCGGCTGGTTAATGATACTTGGTATTCTTAATATTATTTTCGGTATTTTACTTATTGTCTTTACTAATGTAGGTCAAGTTGCAATTATATATATGCTTGCATTCCGGTTCATTTTTTCATCTGCATTAGGTGTCTTTACAGTAACACCTGTAGAACGTACGAATAAGCTATATCACTTTTTCTCATTACTCGTTAATATTATTGGTATTATCGCAGGTATCATTTTATTGTTTAACCCATTAATAGGTGCTTTTTTAATCGCATTCTTTGTAGGTTTCACTTTCCTATTGATCGGATTAAATTATGTATTTGACGCATTTGCACACTAATTAAATCACAAAAAAACGTGCTTTCTTCAAAATCGATGAGGAAAGCACGTTTTTTAATTCAGTTAAGTAGTTCTTTAAAAAATGACTTATTATTTTTTCACTTTTTGACGAATATTATTTAACGTATTGAATATCCAATACTTCACTTTTTGAATTGGTTTATAGAAGTCTCCGATTAATTCTTCAACTTGTACATTGAAGCCGCGTTTGAAGCGGTATACACCATAGTCCTCACTGTTTTCAGTGAAATCTCCTGATAAACCATAGAAATTATAACGATCATAACCATGTTCGAAACAATAGTTAATCATGAACCAATGCATCATGTATGGTCCCATGTATTGATTATATTTCCCTGAAGAACCACCAGAGAAGTAATTCACTTCATAAGCATTTGCGAAGTAAACGCCTGCAGCTAAATCTAAAATAGAACCGTCTGTTTGACGTAATTCGCTCGCTTTCAGCAATTCTTTTTGGTCATGTTCAATTTGTTTATCCAACTCTGAGATTTTCTTCAATTGTTTATCAGATTTATTTTCTTTCGCCATCATTTGATCACGACGGCCTTCTTTATCATTTAATGAGTCTTGTAGTGTTGTGATGTATTCATCTAAATCAATATACGCTAATGGAATTAATACTTTGTCACCATAGTGCTCAATAAAGTTTTTGAAGTACTCATCTGTTTTTGAAACGAAACCAGCACGTTCCTCAGTTTCACGGTATAATTTGAAGAATTTATCAAGTTCGTCTTCACCTAAGAAACGAACTTTTACGCCGTAATTAATCGCCTTATTGATGTTACGTTTACGTTGGCTATCAAATTGTTTTTTAAGAGAAGCTGGTGTTTCATCTTTAAGATCCAATACACCCATCCAACGCACTTGACTTGAAGTGTCGTATTTTGTTGTGAAGCCATGGTGATGATAACCATGTGATTTAAATAAGTTCACAAGTGCATCATTTTGTTCACGGCTTGGGAATGGGTTCACGTCTTTATCATAAATTTGGTAAATCCAATATGGATCTAATTTAACATATAAGCAATTATGCTGACGCAAGTATTTCTCTAACTCACGTAAATAAAATTCTACAAGACCTAAATCGCTATAGTCCATCACTGGACCACGGTTTGAATAATAAACATAACTTCCCATTGTAGGAATTTTAGAGAATAAACTTGCTGCAATCACACGGTTGTCGGTGTCTTTTATTCCTAATAATACAACTTCAAAACCGTCTGCTTCTCTTGTGCCGATATTTTCTTTCGTTTGAAAATAGTGGCTTTCAAGCGATGGATTCTGCACAAAATTGTCATATTCTTTAACTGTCAACTCTGTAAATTTCATTTCTTTATTTCCCTTCTACCTTATGTTTATCTATCTTTGATTTTCTTAAGCGTCGTATATAGTTTATACATCGGCTTATTAATCGGTGCAATAAAGTCTCCAACATATTCGATTACATCTGCATTAAATCCTTTTTTGAACTTCACAACGCCTGCATCTTCAGCATCTTCAGTAAAGTGGCCGCTAATACCATAGAAGTTATAACGATCAATACCATGATTAATCGCATAGTTGATCATTTCCCATTGTACTGCGTAACTTCCAGCAAAGTGACGGTATTCATTCGCAGTACCACCTGCATAATAAACCACTTCAAATGGATTAATAATAAAGAATCCAGCTGAAATCGGTAACTCATTACCATGTTTTTGTTGTAAGTCACGCGCTTCAGCAACTTTTTGATGATGTGCTTCTAATTGTTGTTCAAGATTTTCTTTTTTGCGTGCAGCTTTTTGGTTCTCAGGATTTTTGTTCAAGTCTTTTTCGGCTTTGTTGATTTCTTTTTCTAAATTCTTTTGTTCCGCATTCAATTCATTGATATACTCTTCGAAATCAATGTAAGCCATCGGTACTAATACACGGTCTTTATAGTGTTTTAGTCTATGATAGTAGAAATCATCTTCACGATCATCAAAGTCTTTCGCTTCTGCAGTATCTTCCATAAATTTACGGAAAATATGCATTTCATCTTCACCTAAGAAGCGTACTTTTACACCATTTCGTTTTACTTTTTTCGTATTACGTTTACGTAAACTATCCATACCTTTTAAAACATCTTGTGGTGTTTTATCTTTTAAATCTAATACAGAATGGAAGCGGATTTGAATAATTGGATCAAAGCCCGTTGTAAAGCCTTGATGGATATAACCTAGTTGTTCCATTTTATCAAATAGCCAATCATTTCCTGCATTACCCGTAATCTCTCCATCATGATTGCGGTACTGGTATGGTAAATATGGATCGACTCTTAAATACAATGCATTGTATTGTTTAACGTATGCCTTTAATTCTCTAAAGAAGTAATGCACCAATTCTTTATTATCATAATCAATCACCGGTCCACGGTTTGAATAGAAATATTTAAAAAATTTCATCACGGGTACAGCTGTAAGCAAACATGCTGCAATGACATTATCGTCATTGTCTTTAACGCCGACAAGGTGTGTTTCTGTACCTTCTGCAACTTTCAATTCATAGTTACCTACCATTTGTGTGAAATGGCTATATGGCATTTTATCTGTAAATTCTCCAAATTCAGCTGTAGTTAAATTGGTAAACTTCATAATTTCAATAACTCCTAATTCATATTCTCTATCTTTTAATTCCTTATTGGTATCAATTTTCAATCTTCATTATTATACAATACCCAAAACAAAAACTAAAATTGAAACCTTTCATTTCTGTTGTTTTATTATGTATGTTAAGCAAGAATTTAACTTCTTACAACTATTCTGGTTGGTCTTTCATCAGTAAACCGTATCATAGCCTTGCTTATCTATCATAACACGCACACGTGTCAAACCGTTATCAAAACCACTAATTCTACAATAAAAATCAGAGTCTGAGACAGACCCTGATTGTTGAGAACATTTTATGATTGTGCAGCTGTTTTACTTTCATCTAAAGCTTTACGAATACTTTGTAAGTAGTCTCTTGTAGTTGATTCTTCATCATTTGCGAAACGTTTAACGATTTCACTACCAATGACCGCACCGTCTGCAAAGCGTGTTACTTCTGCAACTTGTTCTGGTGTTCTAATACCGAATCCTGCTACGACAGGAACTGTTGCTTTTTCTTGAATCAAAGCAATTTTCTGTTGTAATTCTGGATGAAATGCACCGTTGTCTCCTGTTGTCGCATTCATTGTTACGGTATAGATAAAACCTTCAGCATGTGCTGCGATGTGTTCAATGCGTTCGTTTGAAGCGGTCATAGCGATTAATGAGATAATATTGACTTTACGTTCAGGGAAACGCGCTTTGAGTTGTTCTGCTAGCTCAAATGGTAAATCTGGAATAATCAGACCATACACACCTGCTGCTTCACAATCTTCTAAAAATGCTGCTTCTCCATAATGTAAAATTACGTTATAGTAAGTCATTAAGACATATTTAGAACCTTGTAATTCATCTTTATGTGCTTTCAGTTCATCTAAAATCACTCGTGCACTCATGCCTTCTTTAATGGCTTGACTACCTGCTTCCATGATTGTCGGACCATCTGCGACTGGGTCTGAGAATGGGAGGCCGATTTCAACAATATCTGCCCCTTCTTCTTGTAAGACTTTTAAATTATCAATAAATTTTTTGTTACCCATAATATAAGGAATAAATAGTTTACTCATGACCTTCACCTCGTTCTTGTGTATATTTACGAATTGTATCCATGTCTTTATCTCCTCGGCCTGAAACAGTAACAACAATAATTTCATCTTTATCCATTGTCGGTGCTAATTTTTCTACATAACTTAAAGCATGCGCACTTTCAATTGCGGGGATAATACCTTCTGCTTTCGTAAATCTGATTAATGCTTCCATTGCTTCTTCATCAGATGCACTTGGATACTCAGCACGACCAATATCATGGTAGTAACTATGTTCAGGTCCAATACCTGGATAATCTAAACCAGCTGAAATCGAATGTGCTAAACCAATTTGACCGTTGTCATCTTGTAATAAATACATTTTTGTACCATGTAAGACACCTACAGAGCCTTTACCAATTGCTAGGGCATGTTTCTCAGTATCTTCGCCTTCACCTGCTGCTTCTACACCATATAATTTTACATCTTGATCTTGTACAAACGGATAGAACGTACCAATTGAGTTAGAACCGCCGCCGACACATGCAACAACAGCGTCAGGTAAACGTCCTTCTTTTTCTAAAATTTGTGATTTAATTTCATTGCCGATGACACTTTGAAAATCACGAACCATTGTTGGGAACGGATCTGGTCCTAATGCTGAACCTAATAAATAGTGTGTATCGTCAACGTGGCTGACCCAATATTGTAACGCCTTGTTTACCGCATCGGATAATGTACCTTGACCATCTGTTACAGATACTACTTTAGCGCCTAATAATTCCATTCTGAATACGTTCAGTGCTTGACGTTGAATATCTTCTTCACCCATGAAGACCACAAGCTCCATATCAAAGAGTGCTGCTACCGTTGCACTGGCTACACCATGTTGACCTGCGCCTGTTTCAGCCACTAATTTACGTTTGCCCATACGTTTAGCTAGTAAGGCTTGCCCTAATGCATTGTTAATTTTATGTGCACCTGTATGGTTTAAGTCTTCACGTTTTAAATAAATTTTTGCGCCGCCCAATTCTTCTGTATAAGATTTCGCATAAGTTAAAGGTGTTTCACGGCCTACATAGTCTTTTAAATAATAATCTAATTCTTTTTGGAATTCAGGATCATTTTTAGCTTCATCATAAGCTTGTCTTAATTCTTGGATTGCTGGCATTAATGTTTCTGGGACATAACGTCCTCCGTAATTACCAAAGAATCCGAGTTCATCTACTTCAGTTTGAATGGGTTGTGTTGTTTCGTTCGTCATTTTTATCTCTCTCCTTAATATAATTTGAAATTTGTTTCATTGCTCGTGGATCTTTTCGACCTTCTACTTCAATGCCACTTGCGATGTCGAATCCTGTTGTTTGAATATCGAGTTGTTCAAATTGTTGAATCTTCTCTAAATCCATACCGCCTGCAACTAAATATGGAATATCTGAAAGTTGTTTCAACAGTTGCCAATCAAATGATTGACCTGTACCGCCGTAATGGATAGAAGGTGTATCGATAATGAATAAATCAACTTCGTTTCGATAGGTTTCGATTGCTTCTACTAATTCAGAACTTGCTGGGAGTGCTTTATATATTTGAATATCAGGATATTGTGAGTTGCACCATCGTAATAGTGCAACATCTTCATGTCCGTGAAATTGAATCGTATCAATATTTGTTTCTTCAATAAGTTTCGTAACGATTTCTTGTGTCGGATTAACGACTACTGCAACTTTATGAATCGTATCAGGTATAAGTTTGGTTAATTGTGCGATTTCTTCAATACTTTGATGTCGTTTGCTTTTTGGATAGTGAATAAATCCCATCGCATCTATATCATTCTCTATGGCTCGAGTCACATCGTCTTCTGATTGAAATCCGCAATATTTTAAGAACATCTTATTGCTCCTTTTCCAGCTGTAAGCTTGGAAGAAATTGAGATAAATCATCGCATTTCATTAATGATTCCCCCACTAAAATGCCATCTATACCTGAGCCTACTATTTTTTCGACATCTTCTTCTGTATGAATGCCACTTTCTGAGATATAGTAGTATCCGTCTTTTTTATTTTCGAGTATTTCATTAGTATGTTCGACATCAGTCACAAAACGCGTTAAATCACGATTGTTTACCCCAATAATATCTGGCGCTAGTTGATACGCTCTTGCTAATTCTTGCTTGCTGTGTACCTCTACTAGCACATCTAAATCTAAAGACTTCGCATATTGATAAAGTTCATGCATTTGTTGGTCATCTAAAATATTAACGATGAGTAAAATGATGGATGCCCCTGCACGATATGCCACATCAATTTGAATCGGTTCTATCATAAAATCTTTACACAATACGGGTAATGACGTTTCTTGTGTAAGTTTATTTAAGCGTTCATAACTGCCGCCGAAATAATATTCATCTGTCAAAATTGAAATCGCTTGTGCACCATATGCTTCGTAATCTTTGACTTGTTGCGTTAAATCACGCTCAGGTAATTTCTTAACCGAAGGGCTTTTAGATTTGATTTCTGCAATGACTGATAAATGACTGCGTTCTTTTAAGCGTTCACTTAATTTCTTTTTATATTTAACATTTGTTACCGGAAGATTGCGTAATAAACGATCGTAATACCCTTCTTCTAATAACGACTTCTTATATTCAACAATGTCATCCAATATAGTCATAAACTTGCCCTCCTGTTTTTTTATATTGAGCTAAAGCTTTACCTTCATCGATTAATTGTTGTGCTAATGTCACACCTTCTTGAATCGAATCTGCTTTTTCTGCGACATATAATGCGATACCAGCATTTAATACCACCACATCACGTTTACTTGAATGATCTTTGCCCGTTAAAATATTTAGTGTAATTTCTAAGTTTTCTGCAGGTGTGCCGCCTTTTAATGTTTCATTACTTGCTGGTGTTAAACCTACATCTTCTGCATTTAAATGATAAGATGTAATACCTGTGTCTTGGTTTACTTCATAAATAATGTTTTCACCAGATAATGTCGCTTCGTCCATGCCGTTTGCGCCATGTAACACGATGGCACGTTTTCGACCTAAGTCATAAAGTGTTTCAGCCATCGGTTTCACGAACTCTGGATTATAAACACCTACGACTTGGTACTCTAATTTAAATGGATGAATCATGGGTCCTAAGATATTAAAGATAGTCGGACCTTCCAACATTTTGCGAATCGGTTGAATATATTTCATAACTGGATACGTATCTGTCGCATTCAAGAAAGCTAAACCTGTTTCTTGCATTCTTGTTTCAACATCAGCGACTTGTGAGCTTGCGATACCCATTTTATTAAGTAAGTCACTGCTGCCTGAAGCGGATGTAATACTACGGTTGCCGTGTTTAAGTACATTGACACCTGCTGCAGCGACGACGAAGGAAGCGGTTGTTGAAATGTTGAAACTGTTAGATTTATCCCCGCCTGTGCCACAAACACACATAGCACCAGGATAAACAGGTTGTACTGGATACATCGTTTGAATCATCGCTGCTACTAAATAAGTGACTTCTGTTTGATTTAATGGGCGAGCAGTATAATCACGTAACAGTTCTGCTTTTGTCTCATTATCAATATCCGGATTAATTAACGTTTGGATAAATGTATTAATGTCTTGCTGCGTTAAGTTCGATTGTGTTTGGATTTTTTGAATAAGTGTCATGGCTGCTAGCCCCTTTCTCAACGAGTTTAATAAAGTTATGAATAATTTCAGTTCCATGTTCTGTCGCAAAAGATTCTGGATGATACTGAATACCATAATGAGGTTTATCTTGATGTTCGAAGGATTGAATACAATCCGTTGTTTCTCCCGTAACAACTAGTGATTCTGGGAATGTTTTTGGATCGCTGATTAGCGAATGGTAACGCATGATTTTAAAAGCTTCAGGTAATCCTTCATACAAAGCTGTTGGTTTTAATTGATGCATCGTATCAATTTTGCCATGTAAGACGCTGGCACCTTGAATGACACGTCCTTTGTAGTAACATGTTAGTGCTTGTGCGCCTAAGCAGATACCTAATATCAGCAGCTCTTCAAAATGCTTAATAATACGATTTAAATCATCTGTATCTTCAGGATGACCAGGTCCTGGTGAAATAATCACCGCATCGGGTTGTAGGTCAAACACTGTAGGATCATCTGGGTATTTCACCACGACTTCTGTGTAACCTGCCACTATATTCACTAAGTTATAAGTAAATGAGTCATAATTATCTACGATTAAAATCATGGTGTAACCTCCAGTAAGCTTTTCGCTTTAAGTTTTGTTTCTTCCAGTTCTTTTTCTGGTATTGAGTCATACACAACACCACACCCTGCTTCTACATCTACATATGTGTCATCGATTAACATCGTGCGAATCGCTAAAGCGAAATCTAAATCGTGGTTGCAGTTGATATAACCGACACCGCCGCTGTATACGCCACGTTTATACGGATGTGCTTCATAAATACGTTCAATTGCTCTTAATTTAGGTGCGCCTGATACCGTACCAGTCGGTAACAAACTTGCGATAATATCCATTGGAGACATTTTTTCATTCAGCTGACCAGTTACGACACTCACGATATGCATCACATGTTCATATTTTTCAATTTCCATTAAACGTTCAATTTTAGAAGTCCCTGTTTTGCTGACACGATGTATATCATTTCTTCCTAAATCTACTAACATACGATGTTCACTTAATTCTTTTTCATCACTTAACAATTGTTGTGCATTAGCTTCATCTTCTTCAGGTGTTTGTCCTCTTTTAATCGTTCCGGCAATTGGGTTTGTGACCACTTCATTACCTTTAACTTTGACGAAGCTTTCAGGTGAACTGCCGACGATGATTGGTTCATCGATGTTTAAGTAATACATATATGGACTCGGATTTTGACGTTTCAGCTTACGATACAATTGATAAGATAAAGCATGTAATTTATTACCGAACTCGTGTTTATAACGATAAATTCTAGAAGGTACAACTTGGAACATATCTCCTTCTGTAATCAACTGTTTAAATTTCGAAATATTTTGAATAAATTGATTATACGGAATATTCGGAATTATATCTTTTTGACTTGGCACAAAAGAAGTATCCGGCTGATACAATTTAATATTTTGTAATGCATCTATTTGTTGATTCACTCTTTGTTCAATGGCTTCAGGTGGTTCATTTGAGAATAAATTTGTAGATATCACATACAAGTATTCTTTATAGTGATCAAATACATAAACATTTTCAATCATATATAAATGAACATCTGTTTGATTTGGTTTATCAGCAACTTGTCTTTTCTTCAGTACTGGAAATTCATGTCTGACTAAATCAAAGCTGCATGATCCGATAAAGCCTGAAATAAAGGGCAAGTCCTTTAATAAATCTTCTTCAATCTCTGCGTAATAGTTTTGTACATAATCTTTTAGTTTTTGATACGGTTGGTTCGTTTCTGTGATAGTTTGTTCTGGTGTTTTGATTGTAAGTTGATCTTCAGTCAATATCACTTCGCCATAAATATCAAAGGCCACGACTGAATAACGACCTTTCGTTTTATTTTGACTTGCACTTTCTAATATAATTTTTCGCTCTGCTAATTGTGCTAATGCTTCAGGGGTAATATCAGCATTTAATCTCTTGTATACTACATCCATTGTGTTAATTCTCCTCCCATAATAAAAAGCGTCCTTGTTTGTTGCAACAAGGACGCTTTTGGCGCGGTACCACCTTTATTAGCCATCAGTTTGATGACTCACTCATACATAATTGAATTGTCAGCTTCCAACAAAACCCAATTCATTAGGCAGCGAGGTTAGTTTGCATCAACCACTAACTTTCTGAATTTACTCTAACTGCTTAACTACTTCATCTTGTCTCTTCACTGTATTTCTCTTTTTCTTTTTAACTCAATATAAAAACACCACAATAACGCTATTCCGATAAGGACGCGTTACCGTGGTGCCACCTTAGTTCAACATTTTCATGTTCTTATTCATTATTATTCAAATTGTTTGTCTTGCACATTAAAAGCCCAATTCACATTATATGCTGTACTGATTTACATCAACCATCAGTTTTCTGTGTGCTACAAAACATATAAGCTACGTTTACTTCTAACGTCGTTTGCAATGTACTTTGAATAATACACGCTCTTTTTTGAGATGTCAACACATAAATTCAAAAATTCTAACTATTTCGAATTAATCTTCAACCATTTCTGAATAGAGATAAGCTTCAAGTAAACGTTGTGTTGCTTTGATGGAATCAAGATGCGTACGCTCTAATGCATGTGAAGATTCAATCCCTGCACCGAATAAGCCGTGTTTAATATCTGCACCTGCACGTAACGCTGCTGAAGCATCTGATCCATAGTAAGGATAAATATCAACTTTGTATGGAATATTATTTTCTTTCGCTAATTGTGTAAGGTGTTGTCTTAATTTTTTATGATAAGGTCCTGATGCATCTTTAGCACAAATCGAAACAGTATATTCATCTGAAGTTTGACCATCACCTAGTGCACCCATATCAAATGCGATGTATTCATTCACTTTTCCTGGAATTGATGCATTCGCACCATAACCGATTTCTTCATTATTTGAAATAAAGAAGTGTGTCGTATAAGGCAATGTTTTATCATTGTTGCTATAGTCTTCTAAGAAATCCATAATCATCGCAACACTTGCTTTGTCGTCTAAATGACGAGATTTAATAAAGTCATTCTCTGTAATAATTGTTCTAGGATCTAAACTTACAAAGTCCCCTACTTCAATACCTAGTTGACGTGTATCTTCTTCATTGTGTGTCACCGCATCAATTCTGATTTCCATATGTTCCTTATCACGTGGAATAGTATGGTTGTCTTTATAGACATGAACTGAAGTTTCATGTAAACAAATTGTACCCGTATAATTTTTACCTGAATCTGTATGAATTGTACAGTATTCACCTTCAATTGCGTTAAATGCATAACCACCAATGAGTTCAATACCTAAGCGGCCATCTTCTTTAATTTCTTTGACCATTGCGCCTAACGTATCAACGTGTGCAGTAATACAACGATGATCCACGTCATTATCGCCTTTAACTGTAATCATTAACGCACCTTTGTTTGTGACATATGTCGGATACCCTAAATCCTCCGCAAAAGATTGTACATAGTCTATCGCTTGATATGCATCACCTGACGGGCTTGGAATTTCTGTTAATGTTTTAATAGTTTCAAAAATATTTTTTGACATAAAAGACCCCTCCTTACTCTTATTGTACCGATTAATTTTCTAAATAGAAATTGAAATAGATAAGTGAAAGGTCTTGCACCATTTGAAAATATACACTATAATATCGCTATTCTGAAAATTTAGACAGAGGTGAGTCTTTTGACTAAAAATATTCTATTTGTTGGTTTAGGTTTAATCGGAGGCAGTTTAGCTACTAATTTCAAGTACTTTCATGATGACGTCAACATCATCGCCTATGATTCTAATCCTAGTCAACTTGATAAAGCCGTATCGATTGGAATTATTGATGAAAAAGCATTAGATTATCAAGCAGCAGTAGCAAAAGCAGATATTATCATTTATGCAACACCTGTCCAACAAACCGTTCAATATTTAAAGACTCTTACAGACTTGTCTACTAAACCCGGTGTCATTATCACAGATACCGGAAGTACTAAAGGTACAATTCAAGCCTTTGAAAAACAATTACTCGCAAAGAATATACACTTGATCGGAGGACATCCAATGGCCGGCAGCCACAAATCAGGCATCTTGAACGCTAAAAAGAATTTATTTGAAAATGCTTATTACATGCTGGTGCATTCAGAAAAAGACAATGATGCAGCTTCAGAAGAAATTAAGCAGTTACTCCAAGCCACACGCGCAAAAGTCATCGCCACTTCACCTGAAGAACATGATTTCGTCACAAGTATTGTCAGTCACATTCCTCATATAGCAGCGGCATCTTTAGTAAATTTAAGTTTAAATCACGATCAAGATTCACCTTTAATCAAACAATTAGCAGCTGGTGGTTTCCGAGATATCACACGTATTGCCAGCAGCAGTCCTGAAATGTGGAGCGACATTATGCACGAGAACAAAGCTTATATTTTAGCTGGCATCGAAGAATGGCAGACACAACTCGCCCTACTTGCATCACAAATCAAAAACGATGATAACGATGGTATTTATCAATTTTTCGAACAAGCACGTGAATACCGCAATCAGTTACCAGCGAAAAAACCTGGTGCTGTGTCTAGTTCTTACGAATTGTATGTCGACATCCCTGACGAACCTGGTATGATCAGCAAAGTTACATCTATCCTAAGTTTACATAATATTTCTATAAGTAACATTAATATTGTGGAAGTCAGAGAAGATATCTATGGTGCTTTGCGTATTAGTTTTAAAACACCTGAAGATCGTGAACTTGGTATTAAAGCCTTGGATGAGTTCGATACGTATAGCTTATAATTCGTTACAAAGCGCCCTATAAAGCACACATAAAGCTTTATAGGGTGCTTTCTCTACATTTTATGGCCTGCCATAAGTCCTAAGCGTCCATATTTCGTTCCAGCATCGGTATAAGAGATAGCTTTTGAAACAATACCTTTACCATATTTTTCTTGTAGTTGATCAATCGCTTTGGCTAAAGCTTCACTTCGTTTTCTTTCATACTCATCTACAAATAAATTTAATTGTTGAATCCCTTCAGGCACAAATTGCGTCAACGACACACTGAGTGTACGATAAAGCAACTCTTTTTCACATAGTTGATCCGCCCACTTTTCGACACCTTTCCAAATTTCTTTTTCTAAATTTGTCGGTTCGTCCAAGGTGAACTGTTTATGTACACCTCCACCATCCTTATAGCCGAAAGAAAAGTGAATCGTACGTGCACGCATTTTACGCAATCTGACTCTCATCCCTACATCCTCAATTAACTCTTGCATCACAACTTTCGCATCTTCATACGTATAATCATGCATTAATATCTGACTCTTACAAATCGATGGATTAGTAATTTTATGTTTCTCTCGTATTTTACTTTGGTCTATTCCATGGGCATGCAAATGCATATCAATTCCTTTAATCCCGAAATCACGTTTTAAATATTGATAAGGATAATGCGCTAAATCACCAATCGTAAATATCCCACGTTTATTCAATTTCTTTTCTGTGCGTGTATTAATCCCCCAAAACTTATGCAATGGCTGGATGTTCCATAATTTATCCGGTACATTTTGATAACGCCATTCAGCAATACGATTGTCATTATGTTTTGCTTCAATATCCATTGCTAATTTACTCAACAACATATTTGAACCAATACCGACAGTACAATATATCTGGGTTTGTTCGTAAATTTCTTTCATCAATTTAATACAAAATGAATGAACAGTACTGCTGAAGCGATGATAACTATCTGTTACGTCCATAAAGAATTCATCAATACTGTATTGATGTAAATCTTCAGGCGGCACATACTGCAAAGCAATTTTAGAAATCATAATCGAAACATCCAAATATTTGCGCATACTGGGATTAATAATATAAATATCATTACGGTGCGGAATTTCAAATAACCTTGAACCTGTAGTGATACCAATAGCTTTTAATGGCGGTGTCGCTGCTAATACAACGGAGCCTTGACGTTTCGTATCAGCCACTACCGCAAGCTTTGTTTTTAAAGGATCTAAGCCTTTTGAGATACACGATACACTCGCAAAGAAACTTTTTTGGTCAATACATAAAATATCTCTATCCTCTAATAAGTGATAATCATACATTGTAACACCCCCGCTTCTGATACTTTTAGTATATACGAACATTTGTTCTTATTCAATACCAAAGAGAACAAATGTTCTGTTTTAAAAATTATTATATTCCTAATCTCTTCGATACATTAGTGGTATAATAAACTTACATCAAACAAGGGAGGCGTTCTCATGCCATTAGTAAACATTAAATTAATCGAAGGTCGTACAGACGAACAATTAAAAGCATTAGTTAAAGAAGTAACAGATGCGGTAGAAAAAACTACAAATGCTGATCGTAACGCTATCAGTGTAGTATTAGAAGAAATGAAGCCAACACATTACGGTGTCGGCGGCGTTAGAAAATCAGACCAATAATTTAAAAAGGTGAGAAGCAATGAAACATTAACAATAACCGCTTCTCACTTCTTTTTTTCCTTTCCATCGTTTCTTTTTCTATTTACCTTTTAATCTTTCCTATTCCTTCTCCTCCACACTAACACCTTTCTCTTCTCACTAACCCTTTAATCAACCCAATTACCAACTTCTTTCTTTTACACTTCTATACACTATACTCGTATCCATACATGATACACATCACGTTAGACATAAAAAAACAGCCGACATCTATATGCCGACTGCTTTCTACTTAATCCATGCATTCCATCAATATGAACCAAAGTACTGAGCTGTTAATTTTGTCCTTCTTTTTTCTTATTGCTGCTATCGTTGCTGTTGTCATTTAAAAAGTCTTGTATTGCTTTTTTATTCGCAGGCTTGTCTACTTCTAATGCACTGCCGCTTTCAGGTGTTTGAATATCTTGATATGTTCCTTTTATCGGAACCGTTAATGTTTTAACATCTTTATCACCGCGGATACCGAAGTTCATACCCGTTTGAATTAACGCAGAGTCTGGAATATCTGTATTCAGATAACCACGTAAAATACCTGCCACTTTAGGTAATTTGAAGATCGCACCTGGCTTAGTCATTTCTTGTTTCAACGCTTGAATCACTTGTTGTTGGCGTCTGACACGTCCAAAATCACCTTCAGCGTCGTGACGGAAACGTGCATAGCCTAGTAACTCTTTACCGTTTAAGTTATGCTGTCCTTTTTTGAGTGATACACCAATCAACTCTGACATGTCTTTCTCTACATCAATCGGTACACCATTCGGCGCTAATTCATCAACCATTTTCTCAAAGCCTTCGAAATCCACGACTGCGTAGTACTCAGGATTAATGCCATAGTTTTCAACTAAAGCTTTTCTTAAGAGCTCAGCACCGCCTAATGAATACGCTGCATTAATTTTATAGTCTCTATACCCAGGGATTTTTGCGTATGTATCACGCATCACAGAAACGACTTTCATTTTTTTATGAATATAGTCATATTGTGCTACCATGATAGAGTCTGTTCTGGATTTACCGCCATCTGATTTATCTGCTCCTAAAAGTAAAATAGAAATCTTCCCGTCATTTTTAACAGGACCATTAAATTTCTCTACTTTCATATTCGGATTATGTTTTTTCGCATAATTAATACCGCTTCTATACCCAGACACCGCATATACAACCATAATAATAAATAAAATTAAGATACCTAAAATCACAAACGGCAATTTGCGCATGCGTTTCTTGGTGCGTTTTTTCAGCGGTTGTTCGCCACTACTTCGTTTATAATTGTCATTATTCGTTTCATTTGTCATTTTAACCAACCTTACACTTCAAAATTAACAGCCTATGTAATATAATTAATACATACTAAAGTTATATAATTTTCTTTTAAAAATCAAGTATTTTCTAAGCAAATGGTACTAAGGTCCCATAAAAAGAAAGGATAGATTGAATGAATATCAATACAGCTTATTTTGCCGGAGGATGCTTTTGGTGTATGACTAAGCCTTTTGATACCTATGATGGTGTTGAAACAGTCACATCCGGTTACATGGGAGGCACTGTTGACAACCCTACGTATGAACAAGTTAAAACAGGTCAAACCGGTCATTTAGAAACCGTTAAAATAGAGTATGACGTTGCCTTAATTTCATACAATAAACTACTTGAGATTTTCTTTTCAGTCATCGATCCTACCGACGCTGAAGGTCAATATCAAGATCGCGGCACACAGTACCGTACAGCTATATTCTATACTAATGAAGACCAACAAGAAACCGCAGAACAATATATTGAGTCATTAAAATCAACCATCAACAAAGATAAAGCGGTTGCGACGAAGGTTCTGCCTGTTTCACAATTCTATGAAGCAGAAGCATATCATCAAGATTTCTATAAAAAGAACCCAGAGCGTTACCAAGAAGAACAAGCACAACGTGAAGCTATCAAACAGCAAAGAAAAGAATCATAAGTGTATAACCATATATAAAATGCGCAAGCTCATCATACTCATTGATGAAACACTTGCGCATTTTTTCTATGCTTTATTTTGTTTTAGAAATGAATCTGCTGATGGGTCTGTCTTTGACCAACGCGACGCATCCATCATATCCGTCCAGTTTTGGAATAATTGCTGCGCATAAGAAATCCAATGCGCTGGCAACAAGTCTAGAGAATCCCCTCTGAAGTAATTTTTAGGTTTAACTGCGGTTTCTTTAGATTTATCACTATCGCGTTTGAATTCATTTAACAGCGTATCATTCTCATATTCAAAATGACCGCCGATAAATAAATCCGTTTGATCACGATTAGAGATAAAGTCTATACCCGTATACGGACTATACGTAATCACATTTAAATCTTCTTCTTCCATGACTTCTCCTGGATCCATATATGAACCTCTGGATTGTGGAATAATGTATTCTGGTATATTAAATAACGCAGGATGTGCTTGTAAAATATGATAGCGATAAATTCCAGTGAGTTTCTTTTTAAACATTCGCTTATGAATACCATAGCGATAATTCAAAGCAAATTGCGCACCCCAACAAATAAACAAACGTTGTTTCACATGTGTATTCGACCAATCAAAAATCTTTCTTAACTCCTCAATATAATAAACTTCAGAGAAATCAAGATGTTCTACAGGTGCCCCTGTCATAATCATGCCATCATAATGGCGATGTTTGACAGCTTCAAATGTTTTATAATACTGTTCTGCATGATTATAAGAAGCAGACTGTGATTTGTGAGTAACCGGATAGATAAAGTCAACATTAATTGCGTGGCTCGTCAAACCAAGCAGTCTCAGTAACTGTCTTTCAGCATCTTGTTTCACCGGCATCAAATTAACAATCAATAAATTCAAACCTTCAGGTATACGCTTCTCTTTAAATTCGATTTGCTCTGTTTTGAGTACAGGCAGAATCGGAACGCTATCAATAAACAACATCTTAAATCGCGTCTAATCCTTTTTCTAAGTCAGCGATAATATCATCAATATGTTCAAGACCGATAGACACTCGGATTGTTTCAGGTGTAATACCTGCTTTCAATTGATCTTCTTCGTTCAATTGTGCGTGTGTTGTAGAAGCCGGATGAATTACTAATGATTTCGCATCGCCCACATTCGCAAGTAAAGAGAAGAGTTCTAAAGATTCGATAAATTTAATACCTGCGTCATAACCGCCTTTGACACCGAAAGTGAAAATAGAGCTTGCACCTTTAGGTAAATATTTTTCTTTTAAATCATAATATTCGCTTGATGGTAAACCTGCATATTTAACCCATGCAACTTTGTCGTGGTTTTCTAAGAATTTCGCAACTTTTTCTGCGTTTTCAACATGACGTTCAACACGTAAAGATAATGTTTCTAAACCTTGTAGTAATAAGAAAGCATTAAATGGAGAAAGTGCTGCACCTGTATCACGTAATAATGTTGTTCTGACTTTAAATGCTAAAGCAGCTGGTCCGAATGCTTCAGTGAACACTAAATCGTGATAAGATGGATCAGGTTCTGTTAAGCTTGGGAATTTATTATTTTGTGTCCAATCGAAGTTACCGCCGTCAACGACAACACCACCCATAGAAGTACCGTGGCCGCCAATAAATTTAGTTGCTGAATGTACCACAATGTTTGCACCGTATTTAATCGGTTGAATTAAGTATGGAGAAGCGAATGTATTATCAACAATTAATGGTATACCTGCTTCGTGTGCAATTTCTGCTAATTTTTCAATATCTTCGACATTACCTTCTGGGTTACCGATTGTTTCGATATAAAGTGCTTTTGTATTATCTTTAATCGCATTTTTAACTTCATCAAAGTTTTTGCTGTCTACGATTGAAACATCGATACCGAATTTAGGTAATGTATGCGCAAATAAAGTATGAGTACCGCCATATAACGTTGAGCTTGCAACAATGTGATCACCAGCATCTGCAACGGTTTGAATCGCATAAGTAATAGCAGCCATACCTGAAGCTACCGCAACCCCAGCGACACCGCCTTCAAGTTCTGCGACACGTGTTTCAAATACCGCAACTGTCGGGTTTGTTAAACGTGAGTAAATATTACCTAATTCTTTTAAGCCGAATAAGTTCGCCGCATGTTGTGTATCATCAAATGTAAAAGATGTTGTTTGATAAATCGGTACTGCTCTCGAATGCGAAGCCTCATCTACCTCTTGTCCTGCGTGTAATTGTAACGTTTCGAATTTAAAATCATTTGTCATGTTCATTTCCTCCTTAAATGTAAAAAACGAGCCTACCTGAAAAAGATAGACTCGCTACGGGCTTATCTTTCAGGTCTTCACCTGCTGGAATTAGCACCTAACTTAAATAGGTTGCCTGGTATCGTAGGGCCAGTCCCTCCACCATTCTTGATAAGTTTTTTTATTAATTTATTCAGAGTATAGACTGAAATTCAGACAATGTCAATAGACTTTTCTTAGTTTTCTGAATTTTGAGTGAAAATAAAATATTTAGATAACAAAGTTTACATCCGCTTAATCGTAAGAGATAAAAAAATAAGACCGAGACTTTTTTCGTCTCGATCTTTATATTTATCTTGGTATATTGAAATGTTCTGCTAGTGTTTAGAACGAATCACCAACAATACTTTAATCATACTTTGCCATAAAGAACTGTGTCTTGAATAAACTAAATAGCGTGGTTCCCATTCTGGTTTGAATTTATCTTTATAACGTCTTAAACCGCTGAAACGATATAACGTATTAAAGTTATCAAAGATTTTGCCTGCGACACGTTCGTTCCAATATGAGTATTCATTTTGGCCGACATTTGATAATGTTGCCATACCCATGTTAAATGCTTTGTAGCCTTTTTCTTGGCTCCATAACAACATATGCAGATAAAGCGCGTCCATTAACGGTAAGTCCACATCTGGCAACCAACGAATTAAGTCTACTGAAATGGAATCATGATAATACGTCGGCATTAAACTACAGAATGCGATGACACGTCCATTTTCTTCTTTAAGAATCCCAATCGGTGCTTTCGATAGATAATCATGTGTGAAGCGGCCGACTGAGAAATGCATTTCATTTTTTCCGTCTAACCATTGATCACTAATATCTTCTAACTCTTTAAGGAAAGCTTCTGTATAAGGCGGTTCTATAATCTCAAAATGAACATTTTGATCTTCTAGTTTATTTAACGTTGCTCTGAAACCTCTGCGTTTTTTACCAGAAGTGGTGAACGTCGTTAAATCAATTACCGCTTCTTCCCCCAGCTTAAAGAACTGATTTCCAAAATCATGATACAACGGCATATAACGATTTGTCGCTTGATAGAAAATCACTTCATAACCAAGATCTCTAGCATAATGATATAGCGATTCAAATAAATCATTGAAACGTTTAGGATTTCCAATCGGATCACCTAATACCACAATACAATTATGTTTAAAGCGATACATCACAAACGCTTCTTTCGACTCATCCATATAAACGGTTTTATCTCCACTATGAAGCAAATGACTTAAATAGTTGCCGCCGAATTTTTCGATAATCACTTCACACTGTTCTATATCATTAGGTGGATAATCTTTACGATACGCATTTTCAAATAACCAGACAATAAACGTCACGATGATAATGACCGCAAGAATCGTCAACCATAGATAATAACGTAACATTGAGTTATCGACTTCAATTTGAAAAGCATCTACCGCGTCTAACACAAAGACAATCATATAGTGATTAAGTGTCAACATGATAACACTGATTATCAACATAGCTATAATATGGCGTAAACGAATCGGGCGTTTTAGTACTTGTGATTTCATAAACGCATAAATTAATAAGCCGAATACCACAAGCAGCCATGTAATTAATAAAAATGATGTATTCGTATACACTGTAATCACAAAAATCAATACGATAGAAACCATCGCAAATAATATTGCTCTACGGCTTTGTTTAAAGATACCGCGTACATTCAACATCAGAATTAAACATGCGCTGGTATGAATCGTCACTACAATATAGTAAAACATGTGATTCGGATCATATAAGCCTTCATAAATGATGCTGACATTGTTTAAGATAAAGACTAAGCTTGTAAACATCACGAGCAACGCTAATGAAAGTGATGGAATTTTTGAAGTGATAGATTTCTGATAAGAAAATAAAAATGAAGTCACTTCTTTAGCTGGTGTATAGTATTTCGATTGTTCAATATAACGTTTAGCTGAAGTACCGAATTCAAACATCGATAAAATCAACGCAATAACGACTGGTATGATGTAATACGCAAAACGATATAACATCAACGCTAAAACAATTTTTTCTTCTGGTAAATTCAAGTGTTTTAAGCCGACTAAAATTACGACATCAAACGCACCAAAACCTCCAGGAATAAAACTGATTAACCCCGCAATCGCCGCAATGATAAAGATACCGACAAACGATGTAAATGAAACATCCAAGTTTACAATACGCAAAGCAAAATAGAGTACAAAACTTGCGGCTAACCATTCAACACCTGACACAAGCGTTAAGTAAACACCTGTATAACGATGAGATTTTTCAACTGGTTTTCTCATCGTTATAAAAATGAAAACAGGTAAGAAACATGCGACGACATATAACAGGACATGTACGACTGGATAATCATTCAATAAGTGTTTCGCATTAAAGACATGTGTTACGACTAATATTGACAACATGCTTAAGCCAGTCAGCATAGATAGTAAAACCAATGAAATATAATGCAATAACGTTTTCGTATCTTTCACATAAGGTTTATAGACCGATAAACGTGCACCTGCACCTATAAATCCCCCGAATCCAATAATAGAATTCAGCGCATTGATAATATAGCTGACGCGCAAAACTTTAAATAGAGACATTTTTAATTTTAAAGTCCGTACCATCGTCACATCATACAGGCTTAACAATAGTATAGATAAACCTCCAGCGACTAACAGACTCGTTAATTCTACACGATTTAATTTTTCAAACAGTACAAATAATTTTTTAAAGTTCATGGTTGAGAGTTCTTTATATAAAGTCGTCACAACTAAGATAAAAAGAACAGTCGCAAACACAATTTTCGCACCGGTGATTAATCGACCTTTTAATTGTTTTGACATTGTTTCCCTCAATTCCTAACACCATTTCATACGATTCATGAAATGATTTATAATATACCAAAATGTTACCACATAACTGTATATCAAAGCACCAAAAAAATAAGACATGACACCTAACAAAAGTGTCATGCCTCAAACGTTACTTTACTTCAGTTGGTTGTTCGGGTTATCTGCCCACTCATCATCAGCAACTTCGTAAGGACCTGAATCTTGGCCGTAATAGCGGTTATAACGACGCTTAAACATACCGAATAAATGAGTTACTAATACTTTAATGACCGCATAACCAGGAATTGCGAGAATCACACCGACCATACCTAATAAATTACCTGCACATAATAACACAAAGATAATAGTCAAAGGATGAATCTTTAATGTTTTACCCATAACATTCGGTGAAATAAAGTGACCTTCAATAAATTGAACCGCTGTCCATACGACAATCAATTTCACCAACATAATTGGTGACGTAATCAACGCCATTATAATAGCTGGAGAAATTGCGATGGTTGGTCCTAAATAAGGAACCACACTCGTTACTGCGGCGATACTTGCTAAAACTAAGCTGTAATCTAAACCGATAATCGAGTAACCGATAAAGAGTAAGATACCGATACAAAATGATACAATGATTTGGCCTTGGATATAAGAACCTACTTGTAAGCTCATGCTTTCAATCACTTCATGAACATCTTGACGGTATTTCGGCGGCATTACTTTCGTTAATCCTGCTTTGAAGCGATGGCCATCTTTTAAGAAGAAGAAAAGGACGAATGGTGTAGTCACGATAACGACACCAATATTTACGACCGCTTCAGCAATCGACATGATCTTCGTTCCGAAACCATCAAAGAAATCTGAAACCATTGTCGGTACTTTCTTCGCAATTTTATCAAGTTGTTCTTGTATTTGCGTATAGAAATCAGACATACCCGCAAAATGTGACCAGCTCGTTACTTGATCGACCATTTCGTTAAATTTATCTACATAACGCGGGAAGTTATGCGCAAACGTTTTGATTTGATCGCTGATAACCGGAATCAACAAGTTCACGACTAACGCGATTAACGCAGCAGCGAAACAAAATAGAATAATAATTCCCCATAGTCTCGGGATATTATAACGTTCCATAAATTGAATAACTGGATTTAACAAGTAGAACAAGATCAAACCTAAAATAACCGGCGCTGCAATCGTATTGAATATGATTACAAACGGGTGGAATATGTACGATACTTTATCAAATATGAATATTGCTAATCCAATCATAATCAGCATCAGAAGTCCGAACATCAAGTTCTTGCCTCCGATAAACTTCATAAACCGTGTTTCGCTCAGCGAAAAACGCTTCGGTTTATCATTATTTTCCATGTACTTCACCATTCCTTGCTATTGATTAATCATATTTTATCGCTATTTGGTAAAAAAGGAAACTTTTTATTTATCATTCCCTTCAACGCTACTCTTTACCCCTAACACCTATATAAAAAACTGATGCCTAAAGAATTTAGACACCAGTTTTCGTTTTTATATTATGGTTTGACCACTGCGATTTTATCACCATGTACAACTGCACCTTCATGAACCAACTCAATTTCTGGTTGTTCTTGATTTGTGACGATAATTGGTGTAATCGTGCTGTCCGCATGTTTGTCAATATAATCTAAATCTACTTTCATCAACGGTTGACCGAGTACAATTTTATCCCCTGCTTCTACTAAAATATCGAAGCCTTGACCTTCTAATTTAACCGTCTCTAAGCCGAAGTGAATTAATAATTCAACGCCATCTTTAGACTCTAATCCGATTGCGTGTTTCGTTGGGAAAATCATCTTCACTGTCCCATCAAATGGTGCATAAACTTCGCCTTTTGATGGCTTAATCGCAAAACCGTCTCCCATCATTTTAGCTGAGAACACTTGATCAGGAACCTCTGAAAGTGATACCACTTCTCCTGTAATCGGTGCATAAATCACTGCGCCGCCTTCAGCTACAATTTCTGCTGTTTCTGTATCTCCGTCTTCTGTCACTGTCGTTTCTACTGGAGACGTAATTTTACCATCCATAATCTGTTGCATGTCATGTTTGATTTGATCTGACTTCGGTCCAAAAATCGCCTGCATATTGTTACCGACTTCAAGCACACCTGATGCCCCTAAATCTTTCAATGCTTGAACATCTACATGAGACTTATCATTCACTTCTACACGTAAGCGTGTAATACAAGCATCTAAATGTTTAATATTTGTTTTACCGCCCATCGCATCTAACACTTTAAACGGCAATTCACTTACTGATACATTCGTTTGTGTCACTTCTTGATCTTCACGACCTGGTGTTTTCAAGTTCATTTTCTTAATTAAGAATGTGAATAAGAAGTAATAAATAACTGCGTAACAAATACCGACTGGAATCACTAACAACGCATTAGAACGATCCCATGATAATAAACCATATAAAATATAATCAATAAAGCCTCCTGAGAAGGTCATACCGATTTTAACGCCTAATAAATGCATAATTAAGAATGAAGAACCTGCTAAGATGACATGTGCAACATATAAAATCGGCGCTACAAATAAGAATGAGAACTCTAAAGGTTCTGTAATCCCTGTTAAGAAGGCTGTAAGCCCTGCTGATAACATTAAACCTGCGACTACTTTCTTACGTTCTGGTTTCGCTTGACGATATATCGCAAATGCTGCTGCTGGCAAACCGAACATCATAAATGGATATTTACCTGTAGTAAATGCCCCTGCTGTAAACGGTACACCATCTTGGTATTGTGCCATCCAAATACGTTGGTCACCACGAATTAAGTTACCCGCTTCATTTGTATAATGTCCGAACTCAAACCAGAACGGTGCATAGAAGATATGATGTAGACCAAATGGAATGAGCGAACGTTCGATAATCCCGAAAATAAATGTCGTTAACGCTAAGTTTTTGCCTAATAAGAAATTAGATAAGTTGTTTAAGCCATCTTGAACAGGCGGCCATACAAAACTTAAAACAATCCCTGTGACAATTGCGACTAATGACGTAATAATCGGTACAAAGCGTTTCCCAGCAAAGAATCCTAAAAATTGCGGGAGTTGAATGTTGTAGAAGCGGTTATAACACATCGCTGCTAAAGCCCCGATAATAATCCCGCCGAACACACCTGTTTGCAGTGTTGGAATGCCTAAAATTAAAGCATGTGCCGGATCTTTTGCTGATTGTCCTAATGTTTTAGCCCCTTCAGCATAAGAATAAATATCATCAATCGTGATACCTACGACTTTACCCATTGTCGCATTCATAATTAAGTAACCGACTAATGCCGCAATACCTGCTACACCATCACCACCTGCTAAACCAAGTGCGGTCCCCATCGCAAAGAGTAATGGCAAGTTATCAAAGATGACTTGACCAGATACTTCCATAATTTGACTGATCAATTGAATATAATGATTAGCCATCCAAGGTGCATAGTGCAGAATTTGTTCGTTGTGCATTGCATTACCGAATGCGAGTAAAATCCCGGCCGCCGGTAAAATTGCTACTGGCAGCATTAAGGCCTTACCAATACGTTGTAATTGTCCAAAAAAGAGTTTGAATAACTGTTTCATAGATAACCTCCTTGTATAAAAAAAGCACGAGCTAGAAACCACCTGTTTAGAGTTTCTTAGCTCGTGCTAACTATGCGTGACGCATCGATTAAAGTGTCTAAGGTGTCGTTTCTGTGATGTTGTTTCTATTTAATTAAGACTGCTTTATCACCATGATTGACATGGCCATGTTGTAACACTTCTAATGTGCGATCATTTAAATTTGTAACGACGATTGGCGTAATCGTACTTTCAGCATGTTCTTTAATGTAATCTAAGTCGACTTTCATTAAAGGTTGGCCTAAGACGAAGTTCTCGTTTTCTTTAACTAAGATGTCGAAACCTTGACCTTCAAGTTTCACTGTTTCTAAACCGAAGTGGATTAATAGTTCCAAACCATCTTCTGATTCGATACCAATCGCATGTTTTGTTGGGAAGACCATTTTCACTGTACCGTCGAATGGAGCATATACATCACCATTGTCTGGTTTAATTGCGATACCGTCACCCATCATCTTTTCAGAGAATACTTTATCTGGTACTTCTGTAATATCTACTAATTCACCTGTAATCGGTGCATAAATCACTTCATCGCCTGTTTGCGCCACTTTCGTTGTAGCATCGCCTTCTTCAATGACTGTTGTTTCTTCAGGAGATGTGATTTTACCATCCATGATCTGCTGCATATTATGCTTGATTTGATCTGATTTCGGACCAAAGATTGCTTGCATGTTGTTACCGACTTCAAGTACACCTGAAGCACCTAAATCTTTCAAACCTTGTACATCTACTTTAGACTTGTCATTCACTTCCACACGTAAACGTGTAATACATGCATCTAAGTGTTTGATGTTAGATTCGCCGCCCATTGCGTCTAACACTTTGAATGGTAATTCATTTGTTGAAACTGTAGATGTCTGCATTTCTTTGTCTTCACGACCTGGTGTTTTGTAGTTCATTTTTTGGATGACGAAGCGGAAGACTACATAGTAGATTGCTGCGTATACTAATCCAACTGGGATGACTAACCACCATTGTGTCTTATTCGGTAAGATACCGAGTAAGAAGAAGTCGATGAAACCACCAGAGAATGTGTAACCTAAGTGCACATCTAATAAGTAAAGAATTAAGAATGATAAACCATCTAATACTGCATGGATAAAGAATAATAATGGTGCTACGAATAAGAATGAGAATTCTAAAGGTTCAGTGATACCTGTTAAGAATGATGTCAAAGCACCAGATAACATTAAACCAGCAACCACTTTTTTATTTTCTTTTTTCGCTGTTTGATAAATCGCAAGTGCCGCAGCCGGTAAACCGAACATCATTACAGGGAATTCACCTTGCATAAATTTACCTGCTGTTAAAGGCACGTTATCACGAATTTGTTCGATAAAGATACGTTGGTCACCATGAATGATTTGACCCGCTAAGTTTTTATATGAACCGAATTCAAACCAGAATGGTGCATGGAAAATATGGTGTAAACCAAACGGAATCAATAAACGCTTAATGAAACCGAATAAGAATACTGCAAGACCTGTATTTGACGCTAATAAACCTTCACTGAATGCATTTAACCCACCTTGGATTGATGGCCAAATAATTGCCATTGGAAACGCAAGAATAAATGATAACGTCGCCATCATAATCGGTACGAAACGTTTTCCTGCAAAGAATCCTAAATAACTCGGCAACGAAATGTTATAGAACTTGTTATAACACCAGGCTGCTAAGGCCCCGATAATGATACCGCCGAACACACCTGTTTGCAGTGTTGGAATCCCTAATACTGTCGCAAATCCTTTCGCAGCATCTGCTGCTTTTTCAGGTGTTACATTTAAGAACATTCCCATTGTTTTGTTTAATACGATAAAGCCGACAAATGCTGCGATCGCCGCAACACCATCTCCGCCAGCTAACCCGATTGCGACACCTAATGCGAAGATAATAGCCAAGTTATCAAAGATAATCCCACCGGCACCTTCCATCATTTTCGCAACGTTTTGGACACCTTCTACTTTAATAAAAGGCAGTAAACTTTGAAGCGCATCGCCTTGAAAGGCGTTCCCTAATGCCAAAAGTAAACCCGCTGCCGGTAAAATCGCAACAGGAAGCATTAACGCTTTACCAATACGTTGCAATTGACCGAAAAACTTTTTCCACATAAAAGTTTCCTCCTAAATTTATAAAGTTGTAAACATCACCTAGCGACATAGCAGCAAAGAAAAAAGGCATGAGTAATAAAAGCTGGAAGTACGACCAACTTTCATGACTCATGCCTAATCGAATTAGTTACACGTTATGATTTTGATTTTTATTCGCAAAATGATAAATATGCAACGTCAGATACGAGAGTTCCGCTTCATAGACAGGAACTTCAAGATGCTGCTGCATCATTTTAATGATTTTAACAGCTATATTATAGCACACAGGATAATGCGCTTTCAACATGTTTCCGAAATCTTCATTGACTTGAATGGTTTCACCTTTTTGAAGCCGTCTGATTAAGAATTGGATATGTCGGATAAAACGTTGATACACAATCGAGCTTGTATCAATCGTGTAACCTAAATCATGTTCCATAATTTGAACACTTTTATTAATAATCTCATTCGTCAATCTTACTTCGCTTAAAGTTAAATCATCTTTGCTGCTCGCGATATGTAACGCGATAAAGCCGATTTCATCATCCGGAAAATCAATATCTAATAAACCATTTAAATGCTCAATCACTTGAACGGCAATTTGATATGATTCAGGGTAAAGCTGTTTCGTTTCAATTAAAAAAGGATTTTTAATGAACTGCTGTTGTTTAATACGTTTATATGCAAACAAGATATGATCCGTTAATGCTACCACTAAATCATTATCATCAACTGAACGATCGGCTTTCGTAATAATATCAATGGCTTCAATAATGGACTGTAAGACATCATCATCTGCCATTTCGACTAACGCTTTATAATGTTCTTGTTCTGATTTATGTTCCAATTTATAAACTTTATCAATCATTGCTTTGTCAGATAAATGCATCCCTTTTTTCTTATTGAATCCGATACCTTTTCCGATAAGAACGACTTCGTGCTGTTGTGTTTCATCTTTACAGATGATGACGTTATTATTTAATGCTTTCTCTATCACGTAGCTGCTCATGAAGATCACCTTTTCTCATCAATACTCTATCTTATACATTATAGCCCATTTCACTATTGATAGCGC
>NZ_PZGG01000032.1 GCF_003043455.1 Staphylococcus simulans
ATTCTACATCATCATACTCATTTAATAATTGAGATGAGATATTTTGCAGGCGTTCTGAATGCTCTTGAGCCATCCATTTTTCTACTTTTTCTTTAATATCATTTTCACGAGCACGTAATACTTCTTTACGATGCGGCGGTCTTAACGCTTTCATGCGTCGATTATTTGTATCTTCGATTTGACGGATATAATCCATTTCAATTGGGTTTACGAATGTAACTGCGATACCTTTTTTACCAGCACGGCCTGTACGTCCGATACGGTGTGTATAGCTTTCAGTATCTTGAGGAATATCAAAGTTGTATACATGGCTGACACCTGAAATATCTAAACCACGTGCTGCAACGTCTGTCGCAACTAAAATATCGATTTGGTCATTTTTAAATTTCTTCAAGACTTCCAAACGTTTTGCTTGTGTAATATCACCATGCAAACCTTCAGCTTTGTAGCCTTTTGAAATTAATGCACTTGTTAATTCGTCTACACGACGTTTTGTACGACCGAAGACAATTGCTAATTCTGGTTGGTGGACATCTAAGAAGTTGGTAAATGTTTCGAATTTCTCTAATTCTTTAACGATTGTGTAGTATTCATCAATTTGCGGATCTGACATTTCGTTATTCATTGTTTTAACGATTTTAGGGTCTTTCATGAATTGTTGTACTAAAGCTTGGATGGCTTTAGGCATAGTTGCTGAGAACAACATTGTTTGACGATTTTCTGATGGAATATGGTCCATAATGAATCTCATATCGTCGATGAAGCCCATGTTCATCATTTCATCCGCTTCATCAATAATTAATGTGTGGATATCATTTGTTTTTAGTGTACGACGGTTCAAGTGGTCAATGACACGTCCTGGTGTACCTACAACAATTTGTGGTCCTTTTTTCAACGCTTTAATTTGGCGTCCGATCGGCATACCACCGAAAACTGTTACGACTTGTACGCGTTGGCCGCGACTGAATGCACGTAATTGTTCCGCAACTTGCATTGCAAGTTCACGTGTAGGTGCTAAAATCAGTGCTTGTACGCCTTCTTTTCCGACAACTTTTTCAATTAACGGAATCCCAAACGCTCCTGTTTTACCTGTACCTGTTTGCGCTTGTCCTAAAATATCTAATCCGTGCAATGCAAACGGAATACTATCATTTTGTATAGGAGTCGGTTCTTCGAAGCCCATATTAGCAAGCGTTTCAGCAGTTTGTTCTGAAACACCTAAGTCTTTAAATTTTTGCAAAATAATTCTCCTTTATATATGGTCGAGACGACTTTGATGAATTTGTGCTCTCTTTATTTCAGTAGATATACATCATCTATCAGTTTCATTTTCATCTAAAAATGATAAAAAATGAGCGGTTAATACTTTAACAATTATTCTGTATGGATACAGAACTAATGAGCACCCGCCCCCACCTTGTCTTTAATTTTTCATCAACTTCTATATAGTACCACCTTAAGCCCATTATAGCAATCATGCAATTTTCACTAGAATGTAAAAAAGTCAGTAAGATGATAGGATTTCTCGCATTAAGAAATTTCATCATCTCGCTGACTTCTGATTAATTTTGTTCTAAAAGAGCTTGAGCGACTTCTTCTAAAGCCATTCCTCTTGAACCTTTAATCAACACATTATCTTTTGTTTGAACATGTGCTAACGTATATTCGATTAATTGTGATTTATCATCAAAATGTTTTGCAGTCTCTACAAATGTTTTACCTGCTTCATGAATATGTGCAGCTTCTTCGCCATAAGTCAATAAATAGTCGATACCTTTATCTTCTAAATATTCACCTACTGATGCATGCATCGCAGCGCTATTTTCTCCTAATTCTAATACATCCGCTAAAATCAGAACTTTACGTCCATCCATTGCTGATAGTGTATCAATCGCTGCTTTCATACTTGTCGGACTCGCATTATATGCATCGTTAATCACTGCTACATCTTGTTTAGAATGATGTAATTCCATACGCATTTGTGTCAATTGGACTTGTGTAATATTCGCTTTGATTGTTTCATAATCAAGGCCCGATAATTTACCGACTGTAATCGCAATCGCTGCATTACGCATATTATGAATCCCTAAAATAGGAATTTGATAATGTTCATTATTATTGATACTGAACGCAATACCTAAAGCATCATGTTGTTCAACATGACATATCACTTCGTTCTCTTTGCCTATACCGATACTGATTGCTTGATTGTTTTCTAATGTATGAACATGCGGTACAAGTAATGGTTCATCACCATCGTAAAGAAGTACGCCTTCTGATTTTAACCCCGCCACAATCTCAAATTTAGCTCGAGCAATGCCTTCTCTAGAACCTAAATCCTGCATATGTGATTCACCGATATTGGTAATCACTGCGATATCAGGTTGTGCAATTTCAGATAATAATTCGATTTGATGGAAACCAGACATTCCCATTTCTAAAATGGAAATTTCAGTATCCTCGTCTAATTCTAAAATTGTTAATGGCATACCGATTTCGTTATTATAATTACCTTGCGTTTTCTTCACTTTGAAATTTGGTTTTAAGACACTTTCAATCATATCTTTCGTTGTTGTCTTACCATTAGAGCCGGTCACAGCAATCACTTTAGGTTGAACGTGCTGCAAATATGCTTTTGCGAGTTCTTGTAATGCTAATAAAGTATCATCGACCCAGATGACAGGACCTTCTACAGGTTCTTCTGGTTTGACATCCTTTTGATAAAAGACAGCGCCAGCACCGTCTTTTAATGCTTGTTGCACAAATCGGTGACCATCTGTATTTTCTCCTTTAAACGGAATAAACAAATTACCTTCATCAATTTTTCTTGAGTCGATTGAAACACCTTTAATTGTATGATCTAAATATTTTTCGTCAATTTCACAAGGAATCCACGCTTTAATTTGTTTTAATGCTACTTCTATCATGTAAGTACACGACCTTAATCAATTTTGTATTTGTTCTTTTGTTTTTCAACATGTTTTTCTTTCGCCAACTCAATTAATTTTGTGATTAATTCAGAGTAAGATAAGCCCATGTTCTCCCATAGACTTGGATACATACTGAATTTAGTGAATCCTGGCATCGCGTTCGTTTCATTGATGTAAATTTGATTATCTTCTGTCACAAAGAAATCTGCACGTAATAAGCCTGCACAATCTGTTGCTTTAAAGGCTTCAATTGCCATATTGCGAAGTGTTGTACGTACTTCGTTATCTAATTCAGCTGGGATAGATAAACGGATATTACCATCTAAGTATTTAGACTTGTAGTCATAGAATGCAACATCTTTAATTACTTCCCCTGGTTCAGTTGTTTCTGGGTAATCATTACCTAATACCGCAACTTCAACTTCTCTCGCAACGACACCTTGTTCGATCACAAGTTTTCTATCGAATTGGAAAGCTTCTTCAATCCCTGCTTTTAACTCTTCTTCGTTGTTACATTTACTGATTCCAACACTTGAACCTAAGTTTGCCGGTTTTACAAAGACTGGATATTCCAATTTGTCATGTACTAATTTTAAAATATTGCTTTGGTATTTATCGTACTCACTTCTTAAGAAGCTGACATATGGTAATTGAGGTAAACCTCTATGTGCAAATAATTGTTTCATAACAAGTTTATCCATTGTACTAGAAGCTGCTAACACACCATTGCCGACATACGGTAAATCCAACACTTCAAATAGTCCTTGAATTGTTCCATCTTCACCATTCGGTCCGTGTAATAATGGGAATACTGCTGAATATGGCTGTCCAGAACTGCTATTTGTAAGCAAGCTGGAAATTTCACCTTCTTTTACATCTTCTAGGCGCAAGGTTTCTGTGTCTTCCACACTATCGACAATATTATCTTTCTTTTTCCAAGCACCATCATTTGTAATATAGATAATATCTACTTGGTATTTATCTTTATCAATAGCATTTAAGACATTCTGCGCAGTTAAAATAGAAACATCATGTTCCGCGCTCTTTCCACCATAAATGATACATATATTTTCTTTAGCCATGTTCTTTCCTCCAAACGCATTGTTAAACTTTATTTTATCACGATTTCCTAATTTATTGCATGTCAAACCTGAGAAATTAAAGTCATAATTGTGTTAAACGGTATATAATAGGAAATAGCTACAGATGAAAGTTTAAATATGCTATAGTTTTTCATATGGATAACTACACATAAAACACATCCATCGGAGAGCAACCTGTCAACATCAATTCAACTGATGTAAAACATGCATTAAAGGAGACTATTTATGAAAGCTTCACGTCAACAACCTAATAAATCATGGATACGGCGTATTGACTGGGTTTTAATCGGCATTTTGGTAATATTCGCTATCATCAGTGTCATCTTTATCAAATCTGCCATGGGCGGCGGTCAATATAGCGCAAACTTCAGTATTAAACAAATCATTTATTACATACTCGGCTTTATCATCGCCTTCGCAATTATGGTTATTTCACCGAAACGTATTATGAAATATACCTATACGTTATACGGCATACTATGCGTACTATTAATTGTCTTATTAGTAACGCCGGAAACTGCGATAACACCGATCATCAATGGTGCAAAAAGTTGGTACAGTTTCGGACCTATCAGCATCCAACCTTCTGAGTTTATGAAGATTGTATTGATTTTAATGCTTGCGAAGATTGTTTCTCGCCACAATAAATATACATTTAATAAATCACTAGAAACTGATTTTAAGTTATTCTTTAAATTACTGGTCGTTACAGGTATTCCGATGGCTTTAATCTTCTTACAGAATGACTTAGGAACAACATTAGTCTGTCTTGCAATCTTAACAGGGGTTTTAATCGTCAGCGGTATTTCTTGGAAAATCTTAGCGCCGATTTTCTTAACCATTCTATCAGTCGGAGCGTTCTTCATTTTATCTATCATTTTCAAACCATCATTGATTGAAAATGGTTTTGGTATTAAAACATATCAATTAGGTCGTATCGCTTCGTGGTTAGATCCTTACTCATATAGTTCAGGTGACGGCTATCATTTAACGGAATCGCTCAAAGCAATCGGTTCTGGTCAATTACTAGGTAAAGGTCTGAACCATGGTGAAGTCTATATTCCAGAAAACCATACCGACTTTATCTTCTCTGTTGTTGGTGAGGAATTCGGATTTATTGGTGCAGTATTATTAATCATCTTATTCATTGTATTGATGTTCCATCTAGTACGTCTTGCGAACAAAAACACAATTATTTACAACAAGATTTATATTATCGGATTTATGACACTGGTGTTATTCCATGCAGTTCAAAACATGGGTATGACAGTTCAATTATTACCTATTACAGGTATTCCGCTTCCATTTATCAGTTATGGCGGTAGCTCCTTATGGAGTTTAATGACAGGTGTCGGCGTGATTTTATCTATCTACTATCACCAACCTGTTCCATATCAACCAGACTTCTTACGTTCTAAATCTTATACAAACTAAAAAAACAGGTTATCGGTTGAACATTGCTTTCAATGTCCGAATCGATAACCTGTTTTTTATTACTTTAATTTTGGTGTCGCTACTGAAGTATTCGGTAACGTATGCATAATCTCTAATCTGGATTTCGTTTTCTTAATATTGACACCGAGCGAAGATAACAATTGAACGACATTACGTAGTTTATCTGTATTATTATTCATTCGTGTTCACCCCATCTTCGTATTACTATAGAATAGTTACTTTTATTCTACCCTAAAAATTTTCATTTTACTACATTATTTTTATATTTTCTTTTGTGGTTTAACTTTTTGTAGTCTTAATGCATTGAGTACGACTGAGACTGAACTGAATGCCATGGCAGCGCCAGCTACCCATGGAGCAAGTAAACCGAATGCGGCAATCGGAATGCCGATCGCATTGTAACAGAATGCGAAGAATAAGTTTTGTTTAATATTCTTCATCGTACGTTGACTCATATCTAACGCAGCTTCTACTTTTTCAATATCTCCACCAACAATCATAATGTCGCCTGCTTCGATTGCGATATCTGAACCTGTACCCATAGCCAAGCCGATATTACTTTTAGCTAATGCTGGTGCATCGTTGATACCATCACCGACCATCATAACGTTTTTACCTTCATCTTGCAGTTTCGTAATTTCTTCAGCTTTATGGTCAGGTTTCACACCAGCAATAACACGGTTAATTCCTAATTCTCCAGCAATCGCTTCTGCCGTACCTTGGCTGTCACCACTTAACATCACAATGTCATAATCCGGTCTTAAGCGTTCAATTAATGCTTTCGCACTTGTTTTCGGTTCATCTCTTAACGCAATTAGTCCTGCAAATTGATTGTCAATCGAAGCTAATACAACTGTTGAACCTTGTTGTTGTAAGGATTTGATTTCTTCTTCAAGTTGACTGTCCCAATTGTTTAAATCAGGTTGAATAAAGCTTTGTGAACCAATTTGAACAAACTGTCCATTAATATAACCGCTGATGCCGTTACCTGGGTGTGTTTGATACTGTTCTACTATCAAGTTTTGTGCATCGTGATAATAGTCAGTAATTGCTTGGGACAATGGATGTTCAGATTGCACTTCTAAACTTTTTACAAGCGTTCCAAATTGTTGATTATCCGTATTGTCAATTACTTTATATACTGAAGGTTGTCCTTCTGTTAACGTACCTGTTTTATCAAAAACAATCGTATCTACTTTTTGTGTTTGTTCTAGTGCTTCAGATGATTTAAATAGAACACCTAGTTCTGCTGAACGACCTGATCCAGCCATAATTGAAGTCGGTGTCGCAAGCCCTAATGCACATGGACAAGCAATAACAATGACTGCGATAAAGACTTCTAAGCTAGATTGGAAGTTAAAGGGTGTAATAAAACTGAACCAGATAATAAATACCACAAGCGCAATACCAAGTACTGTGGGCACAAAGATACCAGAAATTTTATCAGCAAGACGTTGAATGTTTGGCTTTTCACCTTGTGCTTCTTCAACGATTTTAATGATTTGATTTAATACTAAATCATCACCAGTATGTGTCACTTTCACTTTAATAAAGTTACCATGATTTAATGTTGCACCGATAACTTCATCACCCGTCGTTTTATCTACTGGAATACTTTCTCCTGTCAACATTGATTCATCTAGACTCGTATCACCTTCGATAATTTCACCGTCTAAAGGCACATACTCACCGCTTTTAATTAGTAAGATATCGCCTTTTTGTACTTGATCGACAGGTAAAGACACCGCTTCTCCATTTCGTTCTACACGCGCTTCTTTAACTTGAAGTGATAACAATTTATTAATCGCATCACTCGCGTGCCCTTTCGCTTTTGCTTCAAAGTATTTACCTAATAAGATTAATGTAATTAAAACCGCACTCGTTTCAAAGTACAATGGAATATGTTTCTCACCCGCATGGATTATCCACATATAAATACTATAGAAGTACGCTGCGGAGGTACCTAGTGCGACCAAGACATCCATATTGGCACTTTTATTTCGCAATGCGCCATAAGCACCTTTATAGAATTGCCAACCTAGAATAAATTGGACAGGTGTTGCTAAAATAAATTGGAACCATGGCTCTGTCATTATATGAGGTAATGGTAAGAAACTTAAGAAACTGAAATGCCCTACCATGGTATATAACAAAGGCAATGACAATATCGCTGAAATAATAAATTTCATTTTTTGACGATTTAACTCTTTATTTTTACGTGCTTTTGCTTCATCTGCAGTTTCAAGCGCAATCGGTTCATAGCCAAGCTGTTTTACTTTTTCAAAAATCTCATCCATATCTACATGATCGTGATCAAATTCCACAGATGCTTTTTCAGTAACTAAGTTCACGTTGGCTTGATCAATGCCCTCAGTACGACTCAGAACACGCTCAATTCGAGATGAGCAAGCAGCACAAGTCATGCCTGAAATTTTGAACTCTGCTTTTTCCATACTTCACCCACTCCTATACCCTATATAGGTATATTTCTATTTAAAAAAGAAGGCTCAACGATTTCTATAACTTGAGCCTTTAATTATTATACTTATTTTACAACATCGTAACCTGCATCATAGATTGCTGATTCAACTTCAGATAATACTTTATCTTCGCCATTGAATGTTACATCTACTGTATCGTTGTCTGGGTCAGCAGTTACTTGGTCAACACCGTTTACTTTTCCAACAGCATCTTCTACTGCTTTTTTACAATGACTGCAACTCATACCTTCTACTTTTAATTGTTTTTCCATATCTCAACACTCCTGATTTTTAATTTAAAATTTGATAACCTTGATCATAAATTTCTTTTTCTAAATTATTTAAACTGATAGGTGTCTGATAACTGACTTTCACTTCTTGTGATTTAAGATCTACTTGCACTTCTGATACCCCAATCATTTCTTGCAAATGTTCTTGCAAGATATGTTGTTGTTCTTCAGTTTCCATTCCGCCTATTTGAATCACACTTGTTTGCATGACTGACTCCTTTATTAATCTTTAATTAATTTTTGGACGGTAACTAATAATTCTTCCATTGCTGCTTCTGCTTGTCCATCTTCAGCTTTATGCAAAATACAGCCTTTCATATGATGGTCCAGCAATTTCACAGCAACACTATTCAATGCTGAACGTGTAGCTCTGATTTGTGTTAATACATCATCACAATAAACATCTTCGTCTATCATGCGATTAATCGCTCTGACTTGTCCTTCTATACGATTCAGTCGTGCTTTTAGGTTAGATTTAATTTGTTCTGAATGATGTGCGCGTTCATTTTGCGTCATGATTGAACCTCCGTCCTCTTAGGTTTCTACCTCTAGAATATACCCTATATAGGTATATGTCAAATATATCGTGAAAGGTGTGCTTGTGTTACAATAAGTTCAACATCAGCCAGAGCATAAACATACATAAATGCTGGTGAACAACACGGAGGTTACTTATGTATAATTTAGAATTTATACCTTTTCAAGCCAATTTAATCATCAATATTATTTTAATCGGCTTATTCATATTAAACCTCGTATTCGGTTTCGTAATTGTATTTATGGAAAGGAGATCTGCAGGATCGATTTGGGCTTGGTTATTAGTACTTGTATTCTTACCTGTTATCGGGTTCATACTTTACTTATTACTTGGTCGTCAAATCCAAAGAGATCATATCTTTTCTTTAGATGAAGAAGACCGTATTGGGTTAGAAGCAATTGTCAATGAACAATTAAAAGCACTACAGACAAAAGAGTTCTCTAAAGGGAATCATGAAATCGTCAAACATAAATCAATGGTTCAAATGCTGTTGTATAATAACTCAGCTTTCTTAACCACTGATAATGAAATGACTGTTTTTACAGACGGTCATGATAAGTTTGATGCATTGATTAAAGATATTGAAAACGCAACAGATTACATCCATATCGAATACTACATTTTCAGAAATGATAAACTCGGAAAACGTATCTTGGCTGCTTTAGAGAAAAAACTTGAAGAAGGCTTAGAAGTTAAAATGTTGTACGATGATATGGGTTCAAGAGGTCTGACTTTAAAAGACTTTGACGAGTTCAGACGTAAAGGCGGACAAGTGGAATCTTTCTTCCCTTCTAAATTACCGCTTATCAATTTTAGATTGAATAACCGAAATCACCGTAAAATTGTAGTGATTGATGGTTATATCGGTTATGTCGGCGGTTTCAATGTTGGTAAAGAGTACTTAGGCTTATCAAAACGTTTTGGTTACTGGCGAGATACGCATCTGCGTATTGTCGGAGATGCTGTCAATGCTTTACAATTACGCTTTATTTTAGATTGGAACTCACAAGCTAAGCGTGATAATATTACGTATTCTGATCGTTACTTCCCAGACATTGACACAGGAAGTTCTATCGGTATCCAAATAGCCTCAAGTGGACCAGATGAAGATTGGGAACAAATCAAATATGGTTATTTAAAAATGATTACTTCAGCGAAAAAATCAATTCAGATTCAATCCCCCTACTTCATTCCAGACCAAGCCTTTATGGATGCTGTCTCCATTGCAGCATTAGGAGGCGTAGATGTATCGATTATGATACCAAATAAACCAGACCATCCTTTTGTCTACTTTGCGACATTGAAAAATGTTGCTTCACTGCTTGCATCAGGTGTCAAAGTGTATCATTACGACAATGGATTCTTACATTCTAAAATGATGATTATTGACGATGAAGTCGCAAGTGTCGGTACAGCGAATATGGATCATCGCAGTTTTACATTGAACTTTGAAATCAATGCGTTTATTTATGACCGCCAAATCGCTGCACAATTACGTGATCAATTCAATCGAGATTTAGAATTATCTTCAGAGTTAACACAAGAGCGTTACAACCAACGCAGTTTATGGGTAAAATTCAAAGAAGCCATTGCCAATTTAATTTCACCGATATTGTAAATGATAAGGAGCATACAGAGTCATGAATCAATACAAACAAATAAAATCAGCTGAACAATATATGAAAGACTTCCATCAATCAGACCACACAGGTCATGACATTAATCATGTTATGCGTG
Organism: Staphylococcus simulans; assembly: GCF_003043455.1. Taxonomy (GTDB): domain Bacteria; phylum Bacillota; class Bacilli; order Staphylococcales; family Staphylococcaceae; genus Staphylococcus; species Staphylococcus simulans_A. Next base: position 10,534 of record NZ_PZGG01000032.1, read on the forward strand.
TGGTTAAAATGGCACTCTTTATTTCTGAACAAGAAGGCTATGGTAATCCTTTTATTATACAGATGGCTGCACTACTACATGATACGATTGATACTAAATTAACAGATGAAACTGCTGCTGAAAATCAACTGGTTGAGTTTTTAAATCGTATTGAAGTAAGTGAAAATGATCAAGAAAAAATTATGCATATTATTAAAAACATCAGCTTTCGACATAATGTGAATCAAGAAATCCCATTATCTAAAGAAGGTTATATTGTCAGAGATGCAGATCGTTTAGATGCCATCGGAGCAATTGGTATCGCGCGTACTTTCCAATTTGCGGGTCACTTTGATGAACCGATGTGGCAAGGTCCTATTCCAGAGGATATCAGTTCTGATAACGAGCTTGATGGTTATGATCCTTCAGCAATTAAACATTTCTATGATAAATTATTTAAATTGAAAGATTTAATGCATACTGAAACAGCTTCAGAAATTGCTCAAGAACGTCATCGTTTTATGGAATTTTTCGTCGCACAATTTTTTAACGAATGGCAATTTACAGAATAACAAATCATAAAATTAAAAGCGGTTGAGAAAAATAAAAATTCTCAACCGCTTCTTTTTATTCAATGTTATACGCTAGGATATAATCTGTTTGTCTATCATTCCCCATCATGAAATCATGTTCTGAGATTTTTTTGAATCCTAAATGTTTGTAGAAGCCTAATGCTTGTTCATTTTTCTCCCATACACCTAACCATACACATTTTTTATTATCTTCGACCGCTGTTTTCACAGCGAAGTTCAATAACTTTTTACCATAGCCATAGCCATGATAATTTTTTAAAATATATAGACGCTCTATTTCAGTACAGTCAGAAGAAACTGATTCTGTTTGTGAATCCCCTTCATTCAGTTTTAAATATCCGACAATTTTATCGTTATCATACAAGAAATAGAAATTGGAATGCGGATCTTCTAACTCTCTGCGTAATTTGTCTTGTGTAAATGCTGTATCTAAATAATCTTTAATATTTTCTGGGCTGTTCATTTCTCTAAACGTGTCATCGAAAGTTCTATAGCTGATTTTCTGCAACTCTAAAATGTCAGCAGTTGTAACTGATTTAATTTCCATTGGTATTCCCCTCCAATTTTAAAATAACACTTTTAGTTACTATTACTATTCCCTATTGTGCAAATCCTAAAGAAAAAAATCAGCTGCAATTTTAGTTGCAACTGATTTTAACATTTCAATGATGTATTATTTTTTCTTTCTGTTTTTCTTACCTAAGACTTGCGCGCCTTTTTGTTTACCGTCTTTACCGTGTTTCTTTTCATATTCTCTAATCATCGGAGCGACTTCTTCTTTCGCTTTCTTAGAGTAATATTGGTTCGCAACATATGTTTGAACAATCAAGAATGCGGCACTGACTGACCAGTATAAACCTAATGCTGAGGCTGAACTTAATGATACCCAGATAATCATAATTGGTGAAATGATCATCATCATGTAACTCATTTGTTTTTGTTCAGGCGGCATACTGAATGTTGATACGTAAGCTTGTAGGAAGTATAACACACCGGCAATAATCGTAATCCAGATATCCGGTTTTGCTAAGTTGAACCATAAGAAATCAGGATGTTCGACAATACCACCCGGTGATGGGTATTTTAATACGAAGAATAAGCCCATGATAACCGGCATTTGGATTAACATTGGTAAACATCCAAGCATACTTTGCATTGGATTCATATCGTATTTTTTATAAACTTCCATCATTTCTTGGTTCGCTGCCATTTTCTCTTCTTGTGTACGTGCACGTTTTACTTTCTCTTTCACTGCGTCCATATCTGGTTTTGCAATCACCATTTTTTCGCGCATTAAATGACTGTTCTTATAGTTAGAAAGCATGAATGGCAGAACGACAATACGGATTGCTAAAACTAAGACAATAATCGCTAATCCATAATCGTTATTAAAACTAGAGCCTAGCCAATGGATGATGTTATCCATGTTTTTCACAAATGTATTATAGAAAAAACCTGTTCTGTTTTCAGGTTTAGAATAATCACATCCTGCAAGAAAAACCATAACCCCAAGAAGCAAAGGCAATAATGCTTTTTTATTCATTTTTCCACCTCTATTGGTATTATTCACATAAAAATAATTTTATCACATTCTATGAGGTGTAGAAAACAAAAACATAGAATTATGGGCATTATTTAAAAAGTTGTAAGAAATTGCGAACGGTTTCTTCAACATTCGAACTCTGGGCAATTGCTGAAATGACCGATACACCTTGTGCATGCGTTTGCGCAATTGGTGCGACATTATTTAAGGCAATTCCTCCAATTGCGACAATCGGCATACCATTTGTTTTCTCATATAATGTTTCAATCATTTGTGTACCCACAGGTTCACTGGCATCGTCTTTAGATCCTGTCTTAAATATTGGTCCTACTCCGATATAATCAACATCCGTTAAATCAGATTGCGCTAATTCTGTTTCATTGCCGACACTTAAACCAATAATTTTATCTTTAAAGTGCGTTTTAAATGTATCGACTTTCGCATCGTCTTGCCCCACATGAATACCATCAGCATCTATCGCTTCTGCTAATTCAACATCGTCATTCACAATAAAAGGTACTTGGTATTGTTCACATAATTGCTTCAAAGATTGCGCTAATTCTTTTTTCGCATCGCCTGTTTTGGCAGTTGGTCCTTTTTCGCGAAATTGATACATCGTGATGCCGCCTTCTAAAGCTTCAGTCAACACTTCATGTATCGTACGATGTTCAGGTATATCTTGTGTTCCACAAATAAAGTAAACTTTTAAATCACTAGGTTGAAACACTTAATTCACCTCTTGTGCTTTACGATTTTCTACTGCTGCTTCACTATCAATTTTATATAATGCATCGATAAATTGAACTAAGAATGTGCCTGGGCCTTTGCTTTCGCTTAGTTGTTCCGCACGTTCTGCCGCAATATTATAGACTGAGACTGCTTCAATTAAATCTTCAATCTCAGGTTTTTCATTTCTAAATAAGAATGCACCTACAATAGCACCTAATAAACAACCCGCTCCTGTAATTTGTGTTAAGAAACGTGAACCATTATTCAATTTAACTACCTTATCGTTTTGCGCAATAACGTCTGTTTCACCTGTTAACACAATCGCAGTTTGATATTGTTCATGTGCTTTTTTCGCAATCGATACAACATCTAAACTTTCAGCACTATCTGTACCTTTCATTGTTGTAGTATCATCAATCAACGTTAAAATTTCTGAAGCATTACCTTTAATCACAGTCGGTTTCACTTGTTGTAAAAATGTTTTACAGAATTGTTTACGATACGTTGATGCACCTACTGCGACAGGATCAAACACAAGTGGTGTGTTCGTTTTATTTGCGATTTTACCGACTTCTAACATGGCTTGTTCATTAGCATTTGTCAGTGTACCGATATTAATCAATACTGCTCCAGCATGTGGATAAAAGTCTTCTGCTTCTTCAGGTGCTTCACTCATCGCAGGACTCGCACCTAAACTTAAGAGTCCGTTTGCCGTAAAGTTTTTCACGACATCATTTGTAAAACAAATGACTAATGGATGTTCTGTTCTGATTCGTTCTAACCCTTTACTCATCATCTAACCCTACTTTCTTCATATATGCGAAATGGTTAACTGGTCCTCTGCCTTGTCCAATTTCAGGTGTATATTTAATACTTAAAGCGATAAAGTCTTTAGCTTTTTTAACCGCTTCATAAATCGTTTTCCCTTTCGCTAGTTCAGCCGCAATCACAGCCGAGAATGTACAACCTGTACCATGCGTGTGTTTGGTTTCATATCTTTCGCTTTCAAAGATTTCTAAGCCATCTTTCGTAAATAAATAGTCTTTTGCGATATTATCATCTTCGATATGCCCGCCTTTGATCACTACACCTTTACTGCCGATTTCTTCAATAAATATCTTACCGGCCTTTTTAATTGCATCTTCATTGTCTAATTTGAATCCGACAATCTCTTCTGCTTCAGGTAAGTTAGGTGTGGCTACATCAGCAAGCGGTAATAAGATACTTTGTAAAGCATGTTTTCCTTTATCATCCATTAATGAGTCTCCACTTTTTGCGAGCATCACTGGATCAATGACATAAGGTATTTCTGGATGTTTTTCTAAGTACGTACGGATTAATTCCATCATCTCTTTCGTCGCAATCATACCTGTTTTAATCGCTTGTGGCAATTCATCATCAAACACACTGTCTAGTTGTTCTTCTAACCAAGATAATTCTAAGTTATGAATGTGTTGAACACCTTTCGTATTTTGAGCCACGATACTTGTGATGGCAGCCATGCCATAGACACCACATGCATGAAATGATTTTAAGTCAGCCATGACACCGGCACCACCTGTTGGATCTGTACCTGCAATTGTTAAAGCAATTTTTGGTTTATTCATAATTATTTACCTCCAAATTCCCATTGTTCTTTTGTATAAGCCATATTAAAGAAGTTTCGTTCATGTACTGTACTTTGTAGATAGTTCTCTCTAACTTCTTGTCTTTCTGCATCTGTCATATGTTCAGTTAACTCGTTCATTAATTGATTTAAGACATCTATCAACGCATCCATCTCTGTTTGATAGAATTCAAACCATTGTTTCAAAATAGAAGATTGATTTAATGTGCTATCTTGCATGGCACGTTTTGCAACTTCAGCATAGACATATGGACATGGTGCCATTGCCGCAATCGCATATGCAGCGTTTTCATGGGCATAAACATTGTAATACATATGTTTAATATAATGGTCACCGCTTGGCGGCCATACTTTTTGTTGTACAATTTCGTGATAGGGCTCGCCTACATATTCTGCCATAAATTCATGAGCTTCTACTTCACCATTCACTATGAATTGTATTTGATCAACTAGAAATCGTACACTTTCTAAATTCGGCATTTTAGGGATTAATAAAGCATAGATATTCGCAAACTCTCTTAGATATGATGCATCTGCACGTAAATATTGTCTGATTGCTTCTTTATCAATATTCCCTTTTAATAAAGCTTGAATAAAGTTATCTTGATAAATTTGATCAATAATCGGTTGTGCATCTTTTTCTAGTGTTTCAGCAAAAGTCACTTTTATTCCTCCAATAAAAAAACTGCATTCCAACTTAGGAGTGCAGTCTCAGTATTTTTGCGTCATGCATACTATGTATCTACTTTCCTACGTTGGTCTTAACCAAATCAGGTTTAAAGGGTCTAGTTTCCTATCTCAGCCAAATGGCGCCCCTAGCAGTTTTTATTTAATTTATTTACATATTAAACATATCAAAGCCCTTTCATACTTGCAATGAATCTGTTTTCACAAAAAAAGCCGAGACCGAAGTCTCGACTTGAATTTTAACTATTTAAGATTAATAACCCCAAGCACTTAAGCCTTGTACGTTATAAGCGTGTACAGCTGAGTTGATTTGATCTTGAACTGAAGCTGTTGAACCATGACCAGGCATTGTTTGGAATAAACCATGTGCACCTGATGCATTATGTGCATGTAATTGTCCATTTGATTCACGTGCAATAATGTTTTCCCATACTGATGCAGATACGCCTGTACGAGCTTCCATTTGTGCTGCTGCGTATGCACCTGTAGCACCTGCAGTATTACCGTTAGCTAATCTTACTGAACCTGAACCATATGATGCGTATGATGGTGCACTATATGATGCTTGCGGTGCATTATAAGATTGTTGTGGTGCTGTATATGATGATTGTGGCGCATTATTTGATTGTGCTTGGTTATAATTGTTGTAAGATACTTGTTGCGTGTTGTATGCATAGTGGCTGTCTGATTGTGCAGCTGTTTGTGTAGTCGCAACTTTTTTAGGTTCTTTTACTTTTAAACTTTCATCAACTAAGATTAAGTCTGATTTTTTATTGTTCCATTTTTTTAATTCTTTAACTTTAACGTCGAATTTTTTAGCGATTTTATTTAAAGTGTCACCTTTAACTACAGTGTATTCACCTTTTTCATTTAAATACTTTTCAGCGTCTTTTACTTTCTTCGCATGTTCAGCTTTTGATGATGATTTTGCTTGTACGTCTTGAGTTCCAAATCCTGTTGCTAATACTGCTGCAGCAGCTGTAACCGCTGTCGATGCTACTAGTAATTTCTTCATGTAAAATATGTCCTCCCATAAGGTGTTTGTATTAAATCATTTATTTGATGTCTTTATAATAGCATCTATCCTAATAACATAGGTTACAACAATATATATTTCTTGTGTCTTTCTTTACATATATATTACAAAAGGCAGGTTACCTCCTATATTGGAGATAACCTGCCTGATAGATTTTTAACTATTTATTTATAATCAGTTAACTGAATTATGCAGTAACCCAGTGACCTGCACCTGCGCCGCCGTCATATAATTTAACAGCTGCTGCGTCTTGTACGCTTTCTGGTGCTGAAGCTGGTGATTTACCTACCCATTCAGCTGGTGCTACTGAATCCCAAGTTGATTGTAAGAATTGGAATTTACCTGCTGCACCTGATGATGGGTTGATTGCGTGGATGTCGCCACCTGATTCACGTTGTGCAATTGCACGTAAGTGATCGTTTAAACCAGCTGATGAACCAGTGCTTGCTGATTGTTGTGGAGCAGCTTGTTGAGCTTGAGGTGCTGCTTGTTGTGCTGGTGCTTGTTGAGTTGTTGCAGCTTGTGCTTGAGGTGCTGCTTGCTCAGCTACTGGAGCTTGTTGAGCTGCTGGTGCTTGTTGAGTTGTTGTTTGAGCTGCTGGTGCGTTACCGCCTGCTTGACCATAGCTCCAGCTCCAATATTGACCGTCTGATTCAAAGTTGAAGTCTAAACCATTGTATTCAAAGTTAATATTATAAGCGCCTTCTTGTACAGGGCTTTCATTTAATTGTTCAGGATTGTTTAATGCTGTTTCTGCTAATTGTGCTTGATCTGCATTTCCTTGTTCAGATGCGTGAGCTTCTGCTCCTACTCCTACTGCGAATAATGCTGCTGTTGCTGATGAAGCTACTAATAATTTTTTCATTTCTAAAAATCCTCCTATAAGGTAATTGTTTTTTCGTGTGATTAATATCATCAATTTGCAATTACAACTATATCATCTGAAAACAGGGTGTAGGTTACAACGAAATAAAAAAAACAGGCTTAATTTTACGTGTAAATTACATTAAAATAAAATAGTTAGATATCTTACTATCACTTTAAACCCTATTAATATCGTATTTGAACTTAATTTCGACCTTTAAACTATGTAATATTGATGTAATCTTTCAGATAATTGGAGGGTTATTTTACTCTTTCTTTCCTTTAGATATTTAAAAATATGGGGGTTAAAACCCGATTTTTTCATTGTCAAACGTAGATTTTTTGAAAAAAGACCCTGCATAAAGTGAAATTTATGCAAAGTCTTGGTGAGTATTAGTATATTTAAAGAGTTTTTTATGGATTAAGTTGAAAGTACAAAATTGAAAATGGAGCAATCCAAGCATCTTTTGCAGTAAAAGCTATGCGTTGGACTAAATAGAGTTTAAAAATAGAGTTTGGAATAGATTATAGGAAACTTCCTATAATAGAAAGAAGGATAATTCTAACATCATAATGAATTACTTTTAATTAACGAGAGGACAGCATGATACTTTGAACAGGATAGAGATGGATACATCATGCTGGTTGTTGCAATTTGATTTTGGGAGATATGCAGTTAAGCATAAAATGTCAATGGATGACTTGGTAGTTAGAGATGAATGGCATCGAAGGACGGGCTTCCTTCATAGTCGTTCATCAATGAATCCGTTTGTGCATGGTGTGATGAGAATTGACAATTTGAATTGTCGTTCGGATGCGAGATAAATTTGATTGTTTCCACAACCAGCTCCATACCGAAATGTGTTTGATTATCTTTTTCATATTTGTAGGAATGCATATAACCAGTAATACCTACAAGCGACCCTTTTTGTGTATAGCTGGCAATATTTCGGGCAATTTTGCCAAAAGCCTTACAATTAATAAAGTCTACAGATTGTTTGTTCTGGCCTTGATAGTTAAAATGACGTTCTGTCGCAACATTAAAGTATACAATGTCTGATTCCTCCTTCGCTGTCAATTGAGGTTGTTTCGTCAATCTTCCTACAATAACGATTTTGTTAAGCATTTTGTCACCTCCTTGTTTACTATCTTATTCAGATTGAAGCGCATCGTCAAAACTCAAATTAATAGAAAATTAATGGATGTCCTACTGATTTTCTGTACTATCTCTCAAATATTTTTATCTTTTACGCTATACTAGAATCAGAAAGAAAAAATTTGCAGAATTTAAAAAGATTGGAGTGACTTCAATTGAAAACATTTAAAGCAGTCAGATTCCAAATTGTCACTGAACACGGTGGCGTTATAGAATATGAACTCTATGATGGTGTAATTATCAATAAAGAACAAAGCGGCACCGGCTGGTTGTTAGAAATTGTAATCTCCAGTAACCACTACGATATTATGAAAGAGTATATGGATAATGAAACCTTATTAGATATTCGTGTTGTGATTACACGACCTTCTAATGATCCTGCATTATTCGATGCAACGATTAAAAATATTTCATTGTACGACAATGAACGTATGTCTATTATTTTTGATTGTCATGTCTATACATTAAGACAAGTCTATGCTGAAAATTTATTAGCACAACTTGTAGATGATGGATTATCTGGCGAAGAATTGAAGACATCATTCAATCGCATGATGCAATCAAAACCACGCTTAAAAGATGAAAGAAAAGAAGATTAAAAAAAGACTGAGACCATATAGATAATTAAAAGCAAAGCTTTTTATCTATGGTCTCAGTCTTTTTATATTGGCTTATACGTCTTGGATTGCGAATGTTAATTCACAGCTGCATGCAAGCTGACCATCAACAGTAGCTTTCGCAGTACCTTTACCGATAGGTCCACGCATCTTAGTAATTTCAACTTCTAACTGCAATGTATCGCCAGGTACAACTTGTCTTTTGAAACGACATTTATCAATACCTGCGAATAACGCAATTTTACCTTTGTTTTGTTCACTGTTTAAAATCGCAACTGCACCAGTTTGTGCTAATGCTTCAGTAATCAACACACCTGGCATAACCGCATAGTCAGGGAAATGTCCTTGGAAGAATGGTTCATTGCCTGATACTTGTTTAATTGCCACACAACGTTGACCTTCTTCATACTCAACAACTTTATCAATTAATAAAAAAGGTTGACGATGCGGGATAATGTTTTTAATTTGGTTATAGTCAAAAATTGTTTCCATGTTACTAGCCTCCAAAAATTTGCTTAAAATGATACCAAGTCTGGTATTCAAATATATTAAGTGGATTTTGATGATTCAATATAAAACCGATACACATACCGATGAAGAACATCAAAAGCATCATAAGCATGACGATAAGTATGTGAAAACCAATCGGCAGCTTTATCACTTTAAAATAAAAGCGTTTAATCATCATAATCCCCTACTTACTTATTTATTAACACGCTCAATATCAGCACCTAATTCTTTAAGCTTTTCGTTAAAGTTTACGTAACCTCTATCTAAGTGTTGTAATTCTGAAACTTCAGTTGTACCTTCAGCCACTAATCCAGCTAGAATTAATGCTGCTGCAGCACGTAAATCTGTTGCTTTAACTTGTGCACCTTGTAAATGGCTTTTACCTGTAATTTTCGCATTGCGTCCTTCAACCGTAATTTGCGCATTCATACGTTTGAATTCAGCAACATGCATAAAACGATTTTCAAATACAGTCTCTGTAATCACTTTATGTCCTTCAGCAGTTAACAATAAAGCCATCATTTGTGATTGCATGTCTGTAGGGAATCCAGGGTGTGGTAAAGTCTTGATGTCTACTGGTTTCAATTCACCTTCTGCAGATACACGGATGCCTTTATCTTCATATGATAAGTTAACACCCATTTCTTCTAATTTGTATAACAAGCTTGTTAAATGTTCTTTAATAGCACCTTTAACTAAAACATCGCCTCTCGTAATAGCACCAGCCACAAGCAATGTACCTGCTTCAATACGATCAGGGATAATTGCATGTTCTACACCATGTAATGCTTCTACACCGTGAATCGTAATTGTATCTGTGCCTGCACCAGTCACATTACCGCCCATTTCATTGATGTAATTTGCTAAATCAACAATTTCTGGTTCACGTGCAACATTTTCAATAACAGATTTACCTTTTGCTAAAGAAGCTGCCATGATGATATTTTGTGTAGCACCTACACTTGGAAAATCTAAATGAATGTCTGCACCTGTTAATCCATTTGCAGTTTCCGCAAATACAAAACCATTCTCTAAATGAATTTTTGCACCTAGTGCTTCAAATCCTTTAATATGTTGTTCAATGGGTCTGCTTCCGATAGAGCAACCACCTGGCAATGCTACTTTCGCATGGCCTAAACGTGCAAGCAATGGACCCATGACTAAAATACTCGCGCGCATTTTGCTGACATATTCATAAGGTGCTTCTGCATTCAATTGTTTTGTCGCATCTACTGTAACGCTATTGTTTTCTTTATGGTACTCAATTTCAGCATTAAGCGTTGAAAGTACATTATTAATTGTTTCAACATCGCTTAACTCAGGCACATTATGTAATGTACTCGCTCCCTTTGAAGCTAACAATGATGCAGTTAAAATTGGCAATACTGCATTTTTTGCTCCCTCAACTTGTACTTCTCCAACTAGACGATTTCCGCCTTTGATAATCATTCTATCTCTATTCATTACTACTCCTCCACTTTTTAACTCCTGAACATCTTCAATTTGAAAATTTCTCAACTCTTCTATTACCTATTATTATATATGGAAAAACATTTGAATTACACTCAAACGATTAACTGCCAAGATATTTAAGTTGTGTTGAAAATTGCAATAAATCTATGATGAAATTACTAACACCTGTTCCGATTAAAATCGCAATAAATATAATTAACACTTGTACTTGGACAGGATAACCCTTTTTAAAGAATTGATCCAACCTAATCGCATTTAATGCCCAATATGCGACACAGATACAAAGTACATGCATAATCAAATGCGCAATCGCAAATTGCCCTAAATATTCCATGATCTTTGTCGTCTCCTCAATTGTATACTGTCTCATATTGTACATGAAAATAGCGTAAAATCATACATTCTTACTTAGAAATTCAAAATCCTAATGTTCGTTCATTCTTATGTCTACCCTAAATTTTGACATTAAAAAATAGGATATACCTCAAAATGAGGTATATCCTATACTTTATGGTTGTTATTATTTCATTTCCGAAACTTTAATGCGGTTTTCCGCACGTTCTAAAGCTCGTTCTGCTCTGTTAATGTCAGTATCTTCGTCATTGTTATTCAAATGTGATTCTGCTCTTTCTTTAGCCGATTTAGCACGTCTGATATCAATATCTTCAGCTTTTTCTGCTGTCTGTACAATAATTGATGTGCTTTCATGTCTGATTTCAACGAAACCATCACTGACCGCAATGAAATCAATCCCATCTGTATAATTTACTTTAACATAACCTGTTTTAATTGCTGTAACAGTTGGTAAATGGCCGGCCATTACACCAATGTCGCCTCCAACTGTCTGCAGAATCGCAATTTCAACGTCATCTTGGTTATAAACAGAACCATTAGGAGTAACAATATTAACGTTCATTGTGTTCATTAAACTTTACCTCCTAATATTATACTTCAACACCCATGTCTTTAGCTTTTTCTAATACATCGTCCATGCTGCCGACTAAACGGAATGCATCTTCAGGGATGTGGTCATATTTGCCTTCAAGAATGTTCTTGAAGTCTTCTACTGTACGTTTAACTGGAACGTATGAACCTTTTTGACCAGTGAATTGTTCTGCAACGTGGAAGTTTTGAGATAAGAAGAATTGAATACGTCTTGCGCGTTCAACTGTGCTCTTATCTTCATCAGATAATTCATCCATACCTAAGATTGCGATGATATCTTGTAATTCTCTGTATTTTTGTAATGTTGATTGTACACGACGAGCAACATCATAGTGTTCTTGACCAACAATGCTTGGTTCAAGCGCACGTGAAGTTGACGCTAATGGGTCAACGGCTGGGTAAATACCCATCTCAGTTAATTTACGCTCTAAGTTAGTTGTTGAGTCTAAGTGAGCGAAAGCTGTTGCTGGCGCTGGGTCAGTATAGTCATCGGCAGGTACGAATACTGCTTGGATAGACGTGATAGAACCTTTCATTGTAGAAGTGATACGTTCTTGTAATTGACCCATTTCTGTTGCCAATGTTGGTTGGTAACCAACGGCTGATGGCATACGACCAAGCAATGCTGAAACCTCAGAACCTGCTTGAGTGAAACGGAAGATGTTATCGATGAATAAAAGAACGTCTTGTCCTTTAACATCACGGAAGTATTCAGCCATTGTTAAACCAGATAAAGCTACACGCATACGTGCACCAGGTGGTTCGTTCATTTGTCCGAATACCATCGCTGTTTTCTTGATAACACCACTGTCGCTCATTTCAAAGTACAAGTCGTTACCTTCACGTGTACGTTCACCAACACCTGCGAATACTGAAATACCGCCGTGTTCTTGAGCGATGTTATTGATTAATTCTTGGATTAATACTGTTTTACCAACTCCGGCACCACCGAATAATCCAACTTTACCACCTTTGATATATGGTGCTAATAAGTCTACTACTTTAATACCAGTTTCAAGTAGTTCAACTTTTGTTGATAATTCATCAAATTTAGGTGGTTGTCTATGAATTGGTTCACGTGGAACTGATTCAGAAATTGGTCCATCATTATCGATTGGATCACCTAAAACGTTAAATACTCTTCCTAACGTATCTTCACCGACAGGTACACTGATTGGACGGCCAGTGTCTTTAACGTCGTCACCACGTTTAATTCCGTCTGTAGAGTCCATGGCGATAGTTCTAACTACGTCGTCGCCTAATTCAAGTGCTACTTCTAATGTAAGAGATTCAGTCGTGCCATCTTTTTTAGGTACATCTAGCACTAATGCGTTATTAATCTTAGGCAGTTCATCATGATTGAATCTTACGTCAATAACTGGACCCATGATTTGTGTTACGCGGCCTACACCCATTCTTTTTTCCTCCTTTAATATACTATTCAAGAGCTGTTGCGCCACCGACAATCTCAGTAATTTGTTGTGTGATTGCTGCTTGACGTGCTCGGTTATATTCTAATGATAAATCGTCAATAAGGTCGCTCGCATTATCAGAAGCATTCTTCATGGCAGTCATTCTAGATGCGTGCTCGCTGGCTTTCGCATTTAGAATTGAGCCGTAAATTAAGCTTTCTACATATTGCGGCAAAATAATATTTAAAATTGATTCTTTATCTGGTTCGAATTCATATGAAGACATTTGTCCATGACCTGAACTTGTATCTTCTTCTGCTAATGGTAATACTCTTCTTGCAGTTGGCTTGTTTTCAAGAACGTTGACGAATTTGTTGTAATAAATTTCCAACTCATCAATATCACCGTTGCTATATAAATCGATTGCTTTCTTCGTTACAGAAGAAATATCTTTGTATGACGGTTGATCTGGAACATCCGGCAATTCAAAGTCTACTTCATAGTTTCTGTTTTTGAAGAAATCGATACCTACTTTACCAAGAACGAGTAATTTATAATCGCTCTGACTTTCACCACGTGCTTCAATATCTTGTACCACTTTCTTCAAGATATTTGCGTTATATGCACCAGCTAACCCACGGTCACTAGAAATCACTAAGTAACCACGTTTTTTAACTGGACGTTTCTTCAGCATCGGATGATTTGAAGTCGTTTGGCCTGCAACTGCTGTAATCGCATTTTGCATTTTTTCCATATAAGGTTTGAACTGGTTCGTGTTGCGTTGTGCTCTGTTGAGCTTAGAACTCGCTACCATGTTCATCGCTTTGGTAATTTGATTCATTTTTTTCGTCGACTTGATTCTTGAATCAATATCCTTTAGAGATCCCATTATTTCACCACCTTATTTATACTTCGCTTCATCTTACTCTTCAGAAACACTGAAACTGCGTTTGAAGTTTTCAATTGCGCTGTTCATTTTTTCTTTGTCAGGTAAAGTACCTTTAGTTTTGATTTCATCTAAGATTTCTGGTGCATTATTTTTAGTCCAGCTGATGATTTCTGATTCAAAGCGTTGAACGTCTTGAACTGGAATATCATCTAAGAAACCGTTAACTAATGCGTAGATGATCAATACTTCGTTTTGAACTGGTAATGGCTCGCCTTGTCCTTGTTTAAGAACTTCAACTGTACGTTTACCACGTTCTAATTTTCTTGCTGTGAATTCATCTAAGTCTGAACCGAATTGCGCGAATGATTCTAACTCACGGTATGAAGCTAAGTCTAAACGTAAAGTACCCGCAACTTTCTTCATTGCTTTGATTTGCGCTGAACCACCTACACGAGATACTGAGAATCCGGCGTTAATCGCTGGACGTACCCCTGAGAAGAACAAGTCTGATTCTAAGAAGATTTGTCCATCAGTGATTGAGATTACGTTTGTTGGAACATAAGCAGAGATATCTCCGGCTTGTGTTTCAATGATAGGTAATGCAGTAATTGAACCGCCACCTAATTCGTCATTCAATTTAGCTGCACGTTCTAATAATCTACTATGTAGATAGAAAACGTCACCTGGGTAAGCTTCACGGCCTGGCGGTCTGCGAAGTAATAATGAAAGTTCACGGTAAGCTGCTGCTTGTTTAGTTAAATCATCATAAACGATTAACACTTGTTTACCGTCGAACATGAATTCTTCACCCATTGCTACACCTGCATATGGTGCAATGTATAATAATGGAGCTGGGTCAGCTGCTGATGCAGTTACAACGATTGTGTAATCTAATGCACCATGCTGTCTTAATTTTTCAACAGTCGCACGTACTGTTGATTCTTTTTGACCAATTGCTACATAAATACAAATCATGTCTTGATCCGCTTGGTTCAAGATTGTATCGATTGCAATTGTAGTTTTACCAGTTTGACGGTCACCGATGATTAACTCACGTTGACCACGACCGATTGGTACTAATGCGTCAATCGCTTTGATACCTGTTTGTAATGGTTCGTCAACTGATTTTCTTGCCATAACGCCTGTTGCTTTTTCTTCAACTGGGCGTGTTTTATTTGTTTCAATCGGACCTTGTCCATCAAGTGGTTGACCTAATGGGTTTACAACGCGACCGATTAATTCTTCACCTACAGGCACCTCCATGATACGTCCTGTACGTTTAACTTCGTCGCCTTCTTTAATATCTGTAAATGGTCCTAAAATTACAATACCGACGTTTGATTCTTCTAGGTTTTGAGCTAGTCCAAGCACACCATTATGGAATTCTACTAACTCCCCAGCCATAACGTCGTTTAATCCGTGAACTAATGCAATACCGTCACCAATCTGAATTACTGTACCAACATCAGTAACAGACATCTCTGACTCATAATTTTCAATTTGTGAGCGAAGTAATGCACTAATCTCTTCAGCTTTTATGGCCATCTATGTCACTCCTCTATAATTATTATTTCGTTCTAGTAAATCTTCTCTCTAAGTTAATAAGATCATTTTGAATACTGCCGTCATATACTTTTGTTCCTACAGTTGTTCTCAAACCGCCGATGAGTGCTGGATTGATTTCATTTGTAAGAATGACTCTATCAAGTCCTGTACGTTGAATTAAAGACTCCCCTACTTTATCCAGTTCTTCTGGAGAAAGCTCATATACAGACTCAACCGTTGCAAAGTCTTGATTATAATGTTGATTATATAAACCTTGGAATGCAGTAAATACTTCAGAAATAATCGCAAGGTTACGATTCTCAGCTAAGACATATAACATGTTTTTTAAGTATTCATTGATATCTTGGAATGTTGCATCAACAAAAGCTTTGCGGTTATGTGCAATATTCTTTGGATCTTCATCGAAAGATTTTAATTTCTCTTTATAAGGAATTACTGCTTCATCAATAACAGCAAATTCATCGTACATTAAGTCTAAAACATCTTTATCGAGTGACGTTTCATACAGTGCTTGGGCATATTTTTTAGCAACATTTGCCATTATTTATCCCCTACCTCTTTAATGTACTTGTCGATCAAGTCTTTTTGATCTTGTTCTGAGATATCTTTTTGTAAAATTTTAGATGCAATCAGAACTGATAGTTTAGAAACTTCATCGTTGATTTCAGAGATTGCACGTTCTTTTTGGCTGTTGATTTCACTTTGTGCAGTTTCAATCATGCCGTTTGCACGGACGTTAGCTTCATGAATAATTTGTTCATGTTGGTCACGCGCTTGAACTTTTGCTTCTTCTAAGATTTTTTGAACCTCTTCTTGAGTTTCTCTTAGTGTTTGTCTATTTCGTTCTTCTAATTTTTGAGCATTAATTTTAGCTTGTTCTGCATCATCGATATCTTTGTTGATATCGCGTTCACGTTTATCCATGACTTGTTTCAATGGACCCCATGCGAACTTTTTAAGCAATGCTAATAGGATTAAGAAAGTAATTAATGTAACTAATGCTGAACCCCATTCAACACCGCCGCCTGCAGCACCTAAAACTAATGTGTTTGTAGTCGCAGTCACAGTACTTGGACACTCCTTTCATTCAAAGTCCTCTATTGGCTCTTACGATAGTTGTTTACGAAAGAAATGGCGAGAGTCGATATGAGACTTCGCCGTTAGTATCGATGTATAAATTACATGAATAAGACGATGAATGTGATAACAAGGCCAAGGATAGGTAATGCCTCAACTAAACCGATACCGATGAACATGATTGACATTAATTGTCCACGTGCTTCTGGTTGACGTGCTACACCTTCAACTGTTCTAGATACAATAAGACCGTTACCAATACCTGCACCAAGTGCTGATAAACCAATTGCGATTGCCGCTGCGATTAAATTCATATTAAAAAATCCTCCTAAATATTTTTATAAAATTTTAATGTGGAAAAACTAGTGGTCGTCCGCAACTTTGTGGGACATGTATACCATGGATAACATGATAAAGATATACGCTTGGATAGTACCGATGAAAATCGAGAATGCTTGCCAAGCAATTAAGCCTGGAATACCGATGATCCAACCCCAAGCTGCATGGCCTATGATTAAGGTAGATAGTAAGCCGATTAAAATTTCACCAGCGTAAATATTACCGTATAAACGTAGACCGAGCGTCAATGTATTTGTAAATTCTTCAAATATATTGACGGGTGTTAACGCTAAGAAAGGCTGAGCATAATTTTTAAAGTAACCTTTCGCTCCGCGCAACTTGATACCGTAGTAGTGTGTCAACAGAATCATTAACAGTGCCAACGTCAGAGTAACTGTGGCATCAGCTGTCGGAGATTTCCACCAGAGCGTATGGTCGATGACTATCGCAAAAGGCAGACCCAACATGTTACCAATGAAGATAAACATAATTAATGTTACTGCCAAGAAGTGGAACTGACCGCCATGTTTCCATGCAAGGTTACTCTCGATGATACCTCTGACAAAGTCAAAGATCCATTCGATGAAGTTCTGTTTGCCAGTCGGTCGTTTCTGTAAGTTACGTGTACAAGCTATGGCTATTGCTAAAACAATAATTGCTGTAATAATTACCATTAAAATACTAGCCAAGTTGAATTTGATGTCTAAACCAAACAGCTCCCATGTAACTACAGGGCTTTTATGTTGCATATAATACTCACCTCTTTCATTCGTTGATTTGTATTACATTTTGTGAAGAAATGGTCGAAAAATGATTAATAAGTATGAAATCATTAAACCAATCATTACACCAATAATATTCACTTGGTTTTTGAAATAAACCCAGATAATACAAGCAGCAAGTGCCACTAAAAAGCGCCATATTCCACCTGTAGATACCTGAGACGTTTCTTGTTTCTGCGCCTGAGATAAATATAATTCAAAGATGTATGTATTGATCAAGGAACCAAATGAACCAATGATAAGACCAATAATGAAAGGCTTTGGTATTAAAATTGCTATTACAACCAAGGCTAACAACCAATAAATGTAATATTGAAGATATTGCTTAAAAATTAAGTTGAACTGTTTCATTTATTGTGCCT
>NZ_PZGG01000033.1 GCF_003043455.1 Staphylococcus simulans
TTTTAAAAGTTTAAATGGAGAATTAATCAAGCATTTTAATCGAGCAATAAGACAAATTAAAGGTGAAATACCTTTTGATGAAGATAATCATCCTGTGCCTCTTTATGTCAGACGAATTAGCGAAGGCGGCTTTAAAGTCTTACAACTCGATGAGATTCACCGCTTAGTCTATAAAGAAATTGATCATCGCCTCATTATTATCAGCTGTTATTACCACACTGTATAACTTCCATCAAACCAAGATAGAATATTCGATAGACATTATAAATTTTGATACAGTAAAGTTAATGAAATAGTGAAAAGAGGTTTGAAAGATGCAAGATACATTGATGAGTATTCAAGTATTACCTAAAACACCCAATGGTGAAGACGTTATTCCATATGTAGATGAAGCGATTTCTATTATTGAACAATCTGGATTAAAATTCAGAGTATCTCCATTAGAAACAACCGTTCAAGGCACGATGAGCGAGTGTTTGATTTTAATTCAAAATATTAATGACAGAATGGTTGAATTAGAAGTACCAAGTGTCATCAGTCAAGTGAAGTTCTATTATGTACCGACAGGTATCACAATGGAAGATTTGACTGCAAAATATGATTAATGAATATAATTTGCTAAAGCATTCCTAGTGATAGGAGTGCTTTTTTGTTTTATCAAACAACCTAATTATAAAAATAATAAAAAATAGAAGTGTCATTGACACAATAGTCTGAATATTAATATAATAACTTCATATAAGCAGCATAGAGATAACAGCAAGAGGAGGAATTATATGAAGAAACGATGGTTTAAGTTAGCGATAGTTTTACTATCACTGTTATTAGTACTATCAGCATGCGGCAGCAAAAAGTCGGATTCTGATAATGCTAAGGGTTCAAGCAGTACAGGCAAGAGTGACAAAAAAGGCGGTACATTAAATATTGGTACAGGTGCACCACCAGAAGGTAACTTCTCTGGTATTTATGCAGCATCAGTCACTGATTCAGGTGTTATCGGATTATTCAGTGATGGATTATTCAAAATGGATGATCATTTACAATTAGAGCCAAACTTAGTGTCATGGAAAGAAATCGAACCTGCTAAAAAATATAAATTCACATTGAAAAAAGGTGTGAAATGGCAAGATGGTAATCCATTAACAATCAATGACTGGATTTTCACATTAGAAACTTTAGCAAACCCTGACTACGATGGTCCACGTTATGACAACGTAGATTGTATCGAAGGGGCACAAGCGAAAAAAGAAGGTCAAGCAGATACAATCTCAGGTATCAAAAAAATTGATGATTACAATGTAGAAATCACGTTTAAAGAGAAAAAAGTTAATAACTTATTGAAAATTTATGGTGGCGACTTATTAAGCGAAAAAATCTTTAAAGATATTCCAGTTAAAGATATGGCGAAATCAGACGCTGTTCGTAAACACCCAATCGGTTATGGACCATTCAAAGTTAAAAAAATCGTAGATGGCGAATCAGTACAATTTGAGAAAAACAAAGATTACTGGAAAGGTGAACCAAAACTAGACAAAATCAACTATAAAGTTGTAGACCAAAACGCGATGGTTAAAGCCCTTCAAAACGGTGACATCGACATGGTAGGACAAGGTACACCACCAATGGCGAAACAAGTTAAAGACTCTAAAGCAGACAACATTAAAGTATTAACAGCACCATCAACACAATACATGATTATCGGATTTGTATTAAACAAATATGATAAAAAAGCTATGAAAGTCGGAGAACCACTTCCTAAATACCAAGATGTACGTTTAAGAAAAGCAATGGATTATGCGATCAATAAAGATGAATGGATTAAAGCATTCATGTATGGTTACGCTAAACCAACGAACTCATTAATTCCAACTAGCCACTGGGTATCTCAAGGTAACAAAGGCTTAGAAGACTATAGCTACAATGTTAAAAAAGCGAAAAAATTATTAGATGAAGCAGGATATAAAGATAGAGACGGCGATGGTTTCAGAGAAGACCCTAAAGGTAAAAAATTCGAAATCAGCTTGAAACACTATGCAGGTACAAACCCAACATTCGAACCAAGAACTGCAGCACTTAAAGGTTACTGGGAAAAAGTTGGTTTGAAAACAAAAGTCAGCATGGTTGAATTTAGTAAATATAATGCAGATTTAGAAAAATCAGATGGTAACGTTGAAGTTTACGTTAGAGGATGGCAACAAGGGGCTGACCCAGATCCATCAGGTTTATATAAATCAAATGCATTATGGAATGAATCACGTTACAACAACCCAGAATCAGATAAATTATTAGCAGAAGCAACTGATTTTGATGTTGTAGGTAACAACAAAGAAAAACGTAAAGATATCTACTTGAAATGGCAAAAACTATGGAATAAAGATGTTCCAGTTATCCCTCTTGTAGAACTTGAAGATATTACTTTAGTTAGCAATAAAGTTAAAAACTTTGAAGTTTCTTTCAAAGGATCTAACCCTGCAAATGAATGGACTGTAGAAAAATAATTTTGCATGAAAAGCCTCGATTATTTTCGAGGCTTTTTCTAAGCAAAAAAGGGAGTGTTGAAATTGACATCGAGGAATATTTTAGAAATAACACAATTAAAAACCAGCTTTTACATAAAGAAAGAATGGCATTCTGCAGTTAATAATATTAATTTGTCAGTTGAAGAAGGGGAGATTCTTGGTATCGTAGGTGAATCAGGCTCAGGCAAATCTGTATTAAGTTTATCTGTGATGCAGCTATTGCCAGAAAAAATCGCCAAGATTGAAGAGGGAGAAATCGTCTTTAAAGGTCAACGTGTCGATAACATCAGTGAGAATGACTATAACCGATTAAGGGGAAAAGAACTCTCAATGATATTCCAAGAACCGATGACTGCTTTAAATCCAGTGTTTACCATTGGTAATCAGCTTACTGAAAAAATCATGCTGCATTTAAAATTGAATAAATCAGAAGCGAGAGCCAAAGCGATTGATTTATTGAATCAAGTAGGTATTCCGCGTGCTGCTGAAGTCATCGACAATTATCCGCATCAATTATCAGGCGGAATGAGACAGCGTGTCATGATTGCATTAGCTATTTCGTGTAATCCTGATTTGTTAATCGCTGATGAGCCTACTACTGCTTTAGACGTGACAGTTCAAGCACAAATTTTAGAGTTGTTACGTAAAATCAGAAAAGAAACGAATATGTCTATCATCTTTATTTCGCATGACTTAGCTGTTATCTCAGAACTCTGTGACCGCGTAGCAGTAATGTATGCCGGAAATATTATTGAAACTGGAACAACTAATGAAATCTTTAAATCTCCTAAACATCCTTATACACAAGCTTTAATCAGATCAATACCTAAATTAGACAGTGATGTTGAAAAATTAGAAGTTATTGAAGGCAGTGTCCCATCACTGGTTAATATGCCAAAGGTTGGATGTAAATTCGCAAATAGATGTCCGCATGTTATGGATATCTGTAAAACTGAAAACGTCGCTTTAAAATCGATTGACGCAAAACATAAAGTCGCTTGTCATTTATATGACGAGCAATAATGGAGGAACGATATGGATAAAAAGACAATCTTAGAAGTAAACAATCTTAAGCAATATTATCCAATTAAAGGTGGATTTTTTCGTAGAACAATCGGCCAAGTCAAAGCAGTAGACGGTATCAGTTTTAAAATTAACGAGGGAGAAACAATGGGGCTTGTTGGAGAATCGGGCTGTGGTAAATCTTCAGCAGGTCGCAGTATTTTAAGATTACAAACTCCGACAGACGGTACTGTTTTATTCGATGGTGAAGATATCACAAAGATTCAAGGGAGAAAATTAAGAGAAGCAAGACAAGGTTTTCAAATGGTCTTCCAAGATCCTTATGCTTCATTAAACCCGCTTCAAATGGTTGGTGATATTGTCGCAGAACCGATTAAAAACTATCACAAAATGTCTAAAGAAGAACTTGAAAAAGAAGTCAAAGCATTACTAGTCAAAGTAGGGTTAAATACTGAAGACTATTATAAATACGCCCATGAATTTTCAGGGGGGCAAAGACAAAGGGTTGGGATTGCACGTGCACTCGCTTTGAAACCAAAACTCATCATTTTAGATGAACCTGTAAGTGCGTTAGATGTATCCGTACAATCTCAAGTTTTAAACTTATTAGATGATTTACAAGAAGAGTTTAACCTCAGTTATTTATTTATCGCCCATGACTTAAGTGTCGTGAAACATGTAAGTGATTATATCGGTGTGATGTATCTTGGACACATTGTAGAACAAGGTCCATCAGATGAAATCTATAACAACCCGAAACATCCGTATACGCAAGCATTAATTTCAGCGATTCCTGAAATTGATCCAGAAAAAAGAAAAGAACGTATTTTATTAACAGGTGATTTACCTTCTCCTGCCAATCCACCGACAGGGTGTCCATTCCATACCCGTTGTCCGATTGCTCAAGAAGCGTGTAAAACAACTAAGCCAAAGTACAAAGAAGTCAGTCAAGATCATTTCGCAGCATGCTTATTGATTGAGGAAGAGGTGGAAAAATGATTCAGTTAATTGTTCGTCGTTTATTATTGATGATTCCGTTATTATTCTTAATTTCAATCGTTATCTTCGGTATTGCGAAAATGCAGCCGGGTGATGCCTTTACAGGTTCTGTGACGTCAACAGACAGTTCGGCTTCTAAATATATTGAACAACAAAGAAAAAAATTAGGTTATGATCAGCCGATTCATGTGCAATATATGAAATGGGCTGAAAAAATCGCTCAGGGTGATTTAGGTGAATCTGTGCGATTCAAACGTCCAGTTTTAGATTTAATTAAAGAAAGAATGCCTAACACTATTACATTAGGTACATTAAGTTTGATATTTACTTATATTTTAGCGTTTCCACTTGGTATTGTATCAGGGCGGAAACCGTACTCGCCTTTAGATTATTCTATACAGGTCGCAAACTATTTCTTACTCGCTTTACCATCATTTGTAGCGGGTGTGTTCGCAATTTATTTATTCGCTTTCCAATTAAACTGGTTCCCATTCCAAGGGTCAGTTACGATTGGTTTAGAAGAGGGCACATTCCCATATTATATGAGTAAAATTTATCATGCCTTATTACCTGCATTGATTTTAGGTATTATGTCGACTGCAGGTTATGTACAATTTTTAAGAAACGATATTATCGAGAATTCACGTAAAGACTATGTTAGAACAGCACGTTCAAACGGTATTTCAGAAAACAAAATTTACAATAAACATATTTTAAGAAACTCAGTCATTCCGATTGTGACATTCTTCGGTGGAGATGTATTATCTATCTTTGGCGGGGCTGTTATTACTGAAACGATTTTCTCTTATCCTGGTATCGGTAAACTATTAATTGAAGCAATCAGTGGTAAAGACTATCCATTAATGATGGCGTTATTATTGTTCTTTGCCTTTTTAGGATTATTAGCGAATTTAATATCCGATATCACATACAGTATTGTAGACCCTAGAATTAAGAGCAACTAAGGAGGAGAAAACATGTCTAAAAAATCAAAAACAAAACATGAAAGTTATTCACCGCTGAAAACAGCCATGATTCACTTCACACACAATAAATTAGCAATGACAGCGCTGATTACATTAATTGCGATATTTGTGATTTCAATGTTATCTCCACTGCTTGCACCGTACGATCCAAACTTACAGAACCTTGTTTATATTAAAGGGGATATGTCACCAGAACACTGGTTAGGCACAGATGCCGGTGGTCGTGATATTTTAAGTCGTCTGCTTTATTCTGGTCGTGTCTCTATGGTCTTTGGGATTGTGACCACTGCCGGAATTTTAATCATCGGTTTGATTGTCGGAATGATTTCTGGTTACTATGGCGGCAAAGTCGATACCATCTTAATGCGTTTTACTGAATTTGTCATGTTGTTCCCATTCATTCCATTCGCAATCGTATTAAATGCGACATTCAGTGACAAAATCAAAAACCCATATGGCTCAGCATTTATTTTAGCTGCCGTTATCATTACCTTATCATGGGTTGGGATTGCCAGATTAACACGTGGTAAAGTCATGCAGGAAAAAGAAAATGAGTATTTCTTAGCAGCTGTTTCAATCGGAACACCTGTTTATAAAATTATGTTGAAGCATTTACTTCCGAATATTTTAAGTGTCATCATTGTACAAGCAACTTTATTATTTGCGGTACAAATTGTGGCAGAAGCTGGTTTAAGTTTCCTTGGTTTCGGTATTGCGAAAACAACACCGACATGGGGTAATATGTTGTCTGATGCGCAAGAAGCGGATGTATTAAGTAGTAAACCGTGGATTTGGATGCCACCAGCCATGATTATTACCATCACAATTTTATGTATCAACTTCGTGGGTGAAGGATTAAAAGATGCCTTGAACCCTAAATCTAAACACTAATCAAAGAGTCGGTCACATTGACCGGCTTTTTCTTATGAGGACAAGAATCATTTTGCACTTTTATGATAAACCATATATAATGTAATAATGATAAATCGGGGATATAGAAAGGATTTTGCGAAGTGAATGAAGAACAAAGAAAAGCAGGTTCTTTAGACGTCATAGCTCAACGAAATAAAAAAGAAAAAGATTATAGTCAGTACTTCGAAACAGTGTATCAACCTCCTAGTTTGAAAGAAGCGAAAAAACGCGGTAAAGAAGAAGTAAAATATAATCGTGATTTCCAAATAGATGAAAAGTTTAAAGATATGGGTAAAGGCCGTACGTTCTTTATTAAAACATACGGTTGTCAAATGAACGCACATGACACAGAAGTGATGGCAGGTATTTTTGAGGCATTAGGTTATACATTAGCGGACGACATGTTGAAAGCGGATGTTATTTTGTTAAATACTTGTGCAATTCGTGAAAATGCGGAGAATAAAGTATTTAGTGAAATCGGTAATTTAAAACACTTAAAACGTGATCGTCCAGATTGCTTAATCGGTGTTTGCGGTTGTATGTCACAAGAAGAATCAGTCGTGAATAAGATTTTGAAATCATTCCAAAACGTAGACATGATTTTCGGTACGCACAATATTCATAAGCTGCCTGAAATTTTAGAAGAAGCTTACTTATCGAAAGCAATGGTTATTGATGTATGGTCAAAAGAGGGCGATGTTATTGAAAACTTGCCTAAAGTTCGTGATGACTATTTCAAAGCTTGGGTGAATATTATGTACGGTTGTGACAAATTCTGTACATATTGTATTGTACCGTTTACACGCGGTAAAGAACGTAGCCGTAGACCACAAGATATTATTGATGAAGTCCGTGATTTAGCACGACAAGGTTATAAAGAAATTACATTATTAGGTCAAAACGTTAACTCATACGGTAAAGACTTAAAAGATATTGAATATGGCTTAGGCGATTTATTTGAAGATATCTCTAAAATTGATATCCCACGTGTCCGCTTCACAACAAGTCATCCATGGGACTTTACAGACCACATGATTGAAGTCATTGCCAAAGGCGGCAACATCGTTCCGCATATTCATTTACCTGTGCAATCTGGTAATGATGCTGTACTTAAAATTATGGGACGTAAATACACACGTGAAAGTTATTTAGATTTAGTGAACCGTATTAAAACAGCAATTCCAGATGTTGCGTTAACGACAGATATCATTGTCGGTTATCCGAATGAAACAGAAGAACAATTCGAAGAGACGTTATCACTTTATGATGAAGTTGAATTCGAACATGCGTATACGTATCTTTATTCACAACGTGATGGTACACCAGCCGCACGTATGAAAGATAACGTGGCGACTGAAGTGAAGAAAGAACGTTTACAACGTTTAAATAAAAAAGTCGGTTATTATTCTGAACGTGCCTTAAAAGCATATGAAGGTGAAGTGGTCACTGTATTATGTGAAGGCAGCAGTAAAAAGGATGAGAATGTTTTAGCGGGTTACACTGAGAAAAACAAACTTGTCAATTTCAGAGGACCGAAAGAAGCGATTGGTCAATTAGTGAAAGTGAAAATTGACGAAGCGAAACAATATTCTTTAAACGGTACATTCTTAAATATTGTGGAAGCTGAAGCGGTTGAAGCATAATGTACGATAAAGCAGAGATTATCGCTAAGGCACAGGCACTCAGTGATCAAATAAAAGCTTTAGAAACCGTTAAAGAATATCAAAAAGTTGAACAACAAATACATCGTAATCATCATATCGATGCTTGGATGGCTGATTTGAAACAACGACAAAAGCAATCCGTTAACTTGCAGAATTACGGCAAAATAGAGGCTTATAAACGTAGTGAAGCAGAGATTGCAGAAATTCAACAAAAAATCAATGCGTTGCCGATTGTGACAGAGTTTCGTGATGCCCAAGCAGATGCGAATGAGTTGTTGCAGATGATGATTAATACGATGGCTGATCAGTTAAATGCAGCGCACCACAAGCAGTAACTTTAAATTATAAGTGAAAGGGCGTTTTTTATTGTGAATGTAAGAAAACTTACACTGACTTCAATGTTTATCGCCATTAATGTGGTTTTAAGCAGTTTGATTGTTATCCCTATTGGTCCGATTAAAGCAGCACCCATTCAACATATGATTAATGTGTTATGTGCAGTATTTGTAGGACCATGGTTTGGACTAGCACAAGCATTTCTTTCTTCTGTCATTCGTATGATGTTCGGCACAGGTTCTGCCTTTGCATTTCCGGGCAGTATGATTGGTGTGTTGCTCGCAAGTGCACTCTACCGCTACCGCAAACATTTGTTTATGGCAGCTATCGGTGAAGTCATCGGTACAGGCCTAATTGGAAGTTTCATGTGTATTCCGTTAGCTTTCGTACTTGGTCTACAACATTTTGCGATTAAACCTTTAATGGCAGCCTTTATAACTTCAAGTGCTGTCGGCGCTTTTATCAGCTATGTTATATTAATGATATTATTTAAAAAAGGCAAACTCTCACGTTGGTTGCCTAAAGATTAATAAATAAGACCCCGTTCCTTTCTTAAATGAAGTGAATGGGGTCATTGTTATATCTAATGATTGTTTAAATCAGATTAAAAATAATGAAACTGAATGAATCGAAATTCATATTTTCAAGAGTTTAACTATTCAATTAGTGCTGAGTTTGGTCACGTAACTGGATATACTGATCGATATAATTTGAAAATGCACCGTCAACACCTGCATTAAGCAATGTTTGCATCTCTGGTGATGTATTTACTGTATAAGGATGAACAAGTAAGCCATGACGATGTGCTTTGTCGACATTTTGCGGTGTCGCATCATGATATTCAGGACCTACACCTTGAGCGTATGACGCAATGTAGTCTAGTTGTTGATCAGTATAAGTAGATAATTGACCGACATCTGTTAATTGAATTAACGGAATATGGCTATTCAAACGTTGCATCTTCAGTAAGCTTTCTTGTGAAAAACTTTGAATCACAACTTGTCCGTTTTTCAGTTTTGCGGGTGTTAAAAGTCCGTGTTGATTCAGCGTTTGTAGTACTTTTTCTTCCATGCCTGGATACACATCTGGTGATTTTGTCTCGATATAATAATTGGTATTTTGCCCATAGCGATTTAAAATCTCATCAAGCGTTGGAATCTTTGCGCCTTCATATTCAGGTTTCGCATATTGTGGATTTTCAACATTAAACCATGTACCGACATCCATTTGTTTCAGTTGTTCCGTCGTATAATTTTTGACGGGACCATGGAATTTACCTCCTGTGGTACGATCTACTGTTTCATCATGCATTGCCACAAGGTTGCCGTCTTTGGTCATTTGTAAATCTAATTCAATATAGTCTGCGTTAAGTTCATGTTTGGCTTTGTCATACGCAAAGAAAGTATGTTCAGGCGCATAACCGCTCGCACCACGATGTGCGATTGAGACGTTTTGATTTAAGATGTTATGCGGATGATTAGACATGTTTTTGGTAGATTGGTTATGCGCATTTGAAGCTGGTCCGATGGTATCTGTGTTCGCATAAGAAGCTTGGGAAGTTGCGAGAAGTGCAGTAGAAATTATGAGAGTAGATAAAATGGTAGATTTAATTTTCATATGTATCTGTGCTCCTTTGTTTAAGATATTTTCATGATAGCTTAAGATTTAAGGAGAATTGCACATATTTACTATAAGTTTATAAAAGTTAACTATGGTTTTATGATTTATTATTATTTTTAAAATTAGATTAAAATTACAGTGTAAAGACGATACTCGTTTATAGGAACATAATTTGTTAAAATAGATGAGTTAAGACAAGTGAAAAGAATATGAATTTCCTATACAATCACTTATAATGATTAAACCTAAAATTAGAAGGAATGATTGAAAATCATGACAAATGTAACGCCGATGATGCAGCAATATTTAAAAATTAAATCACAATATCAAGACTGCTTACTTTTTTTCAGACTAGGCGATTTTTATGAAATGTTTTATGAAGATGCTAAAGTCGCATCAAAAGTATTAGAAATCACGTTGACGAAGCGTGATGCAAAAAAAGAAAATCCAATACCCATGTGCGGCGTACCGTATCATTCAGCAGAAAGCTATATTGAAACGCTGATTGACAACGGTTATAAAGTGGCTATTTGTGAACAAATGGAAGATCCAAAAGTCACTAAAGGCATGGTACACCGTGAAGTCATCCGTGTGGTGACACCTGGTACGATCATGAACCAAGGCGGCGTAGATGAGAAACAAAATAACTATATTTTAAGCTTTGTCAGAGACAATGGTGAAATTGCGTTAAGTTATTGTGATGTGTCTACAGGGGAATTAAAGGTGACACACTTTAAAGATGAAAGTATGTTGCTGAATGAAATCACAACGATTAATCCAAATGAAATAGTGACAGCTGAAGCAGTAGAAGACAATTTAAAACAACAAATGTCTCTAGCGACTGAGACGTTGACTGTAGTTGAAGATATCAGTAATCAAGACTATCCTGTAAATCAAGTTGAAGATGAATTGATGCACCGTGCTGTACAAGTTTTATTAGATTACATTCATCACACACAAAAACGTAACTTAGACCATATTGAAGATGTCAAAGTATACGAAGCAGTAGACTTTATGAAAATGGATTATTACGCAAAACGTAATTTAGAGTTAACTGAAAGTATCCGTTTAAAGTCAAAAAAAGGAACATTACTATGGTTGATGGATGAAACGAAAACACCGATGGGTGCACGTCGTTTAAAACAATGGATAGATCGTCCACTCATTTATAAACAAGCGATCAATGAGCGTTTAGATGCAGTGTCTCAATTGATTGACCGCTTCATCGAACGTGATACTTTACGTAACTACTTAAATCAAGTTTATGACATTGAACGCCTAGTAGGCCGTGTCAGCTATGGTAATGTTAATGCACGTGATTTAATCCAACTTAAACATTCAATATCTGAAATCCCGAATATCAAAGCATTATTAGACGAATTCGATCAACAACTGCCTGAGCAATTCAGACAGTTAGAACCTTTAGATGATTTACTCGAGTTGTTGGAACAAAGTATAGTCGAAGAACCTCCGATTTCTGTGAAAGATGGCGGCTTATTTAAACAAGGCTTCAATGAACAGCTTGATGAATATTTAGAGGCATCTATTAACGGGAAACAATGGCTTGCGCAACTTCAAGCAAAAGAAAGGGAACGTACTGGCATTCGCTCATTAAAAATCAGTTTTAACAAAGTATTCGGCTACTTTATCGAAATTACACGTGCCAATTTAAAAGACTTTGAACCTGCAGATTATGGTTATACACGTAAGCAAACGTTATCTAATGCAGAACGCTTTATTACTGATGAACTGAAAGAAAAAGAAGACTTGATTTTAGGTGCGGAAGATAAAGCGGTTGAATTAGAGTATCAGTTATTTGTGAAATTGAGAGAAGCGGTTAAGACTTATACCGAACGTCTACAAAAACAAGCCAAATTAATTTCAGAAATTGATTGTCTTCAAAGTTTCGCAGAAATTGCGCAAAAGTATAACTATACTAGACCTGAATTTAGTGAAGATAAAACACTGAACTTAGTCGATTCACGTCATCCAGTCGTAGAACGCGTGATGGATTATAATGATTATGTACCAAATGATTGTTATTTAGATGATGAGCAATTTATTTACTTAATTACAGGCCCGAATATGTCTGGTAAATCAACATATATGCGTCAAATTGCGATTATCAGTATTATGGCGCAAATGGGTGCATATGTCCCATGTCGTGAAGCTTTATTACCAATCTTCGATCAAATCTTTACACGTATCGGTGCAGCCGATGATTTAGTGTCAGGTAAAAGTACCTTTATGGTGGAAATGTTAGAAGCACAAAAAGCTTTGACTTATGCGACTGAAGATAGCTTAATTATCTTCGATGAGATCGGTCGAGGCACATCTACCTTTGATGGTTTGGCTTTAGCTCAAGCCATGATTGAATATGTGGCACAAACGTCTCATGCGAAGACTTTATTCTCAACACACTATCATGAACTAACGACGTTAGATCAATCGTTGCCATGTCTGAAAAATGTGCATGTCGCAGCAAATGAGTACCAAGGAGAACTGATCTTCTTGCATAAAGTCAAAGATGGCGCGGTAGATGACAGTTATGGTATTCAAGTTGCGAAACTGGCAGATTTACCTGATGAAGTAATTGAACGTGCACAAGTGATTTTAGATGCCTTTGAAGCAAAAGATAAACCACAACCGCACATCCCAACGCAAGAAACGTCAGAAATGCAGGTAGCTGAAAGTACAGAAGAAACTAGTCAGCCTAAAAAGGATGAAGCAGAGTTCTTCCAAGGTACTTTTGATTTATTTGATAGTGCACCGAAAGAAAGTGCGATAGAAGCGGAATTGAAACAACTTAATATTTCCAATATGACACCGCTAGAAGCATTGATTAAATTAAACGAATTACAAAACCAATTAAAATAGAGGTGACGAATCATGGGCAAAATTAAAGAATTACAAACCTCACTCGCCAATAAAATTGCGGCTGGTGAAGTCGTTGAACGTCCTGGATCAGTCGTCAAAGAATTACTCGAAAATGCCCTTGATGCACAAGCAAGTGAAATTAATATAGAAGTTAAACAGTCTGGTATTGAATCTATTCGTGTTGTAGATAACGGCACGGGTATTGAAGAAGATGATTTGAAATTAGTCTTTCACCGTCATGCGACAAGTAAGTTAAGTGAAGATAATGATTTATTTCACATTCGCACATTAGGTTTCCGTGGTGAAGCTTTAGCCAGTATTTCTTCTGTAGCAAAAGTGACATTAAGAACCTGTACAGATGGTCAAAATGGGCATGAAATCTATGCAGAAGATGGCGCAATTTTAAAACAAAAACCAGCGAAAGCAAAACAAGGGACAGATATTTTAGTAGAATCCTTGTTTTATAATACGCCAGCACGTTTGAAATATGTGAAGAGCTTATATACAGAATTAGGAAAGATTACAGATATCGTTAATCGTATGGCTATGAGTCATCCGGATGTGCGCTTTACCTTAGTTTCAGATGGGAAAGTACTGATTAAAACGAATGGTTCAGGCCGTACGAATGAAGTGATGGCAGAAATATATGGCATGAAAGTGGCGACAGATGTAGTGCATATTACAGGTGATACGAGTGATTATCATTTAGAAGGTTATGTCGCTAAACCAGAGCACTCCCGTAGTAACCGCCATTATATTTCCATCTTTATTAATGGACGTTATATTAAGAACTTTATTTTGAATAAAGCCATTTTAGAAGGTTATCATACCTTGCTGACAATCGGCCGTTATCCAATTTGTTATATCAATATCGAAATGGATCCGATTTTGGTAGATGTCAATGTGCATCCTACAAAATTAGAAGTCAGACTGTCTAAAGAAGAACAGCTGTATGATTTAATTGTGGAGAAAATAAGAGAAGCCTTTAAAGATAAAATCTTAATTCCGCACAATGATGAAAACAAATTGTATAAAAAGAACAAAGTACTAGAATCGTTTGAACAGCAAAAATTAGATTTTGAGAAAAGAAACCAACAACAAACTCAAGATTTAAATGATAAACAAACAACTGAATCAGAAGTCGATGTTTCCAATGAACATGTCTCAGAAAGTAATACGTCGTCTTCTGATTATCAAGCGTATCAAGAGATGCAGAAAGAGATGTTGTCTGATTTAGAAGAAAAAGATAATCAATCTGTTGATGAGGAAGCATTATCTAGTGAGGATGAAGATGCACCACACACACCAGAAGAAATAGCGTATGATGAAGCGAAGTATGATGCGCAACCTACATCCGATGTTCGTGAAACACAAAATGCGCAACCGAAACACCGTGTGCCTTATATGGAAGTGGTGGGTCAAGTGCACGGGACTTATATCATTGCGCAAAATGAAACCGGTATGTTTATGATTGACCAGCATGCAGCACAAGAACGCATTAAATATGAGTATTTCCGTGAGAAAATTGGAGAAGTCACTAATGAAGTTCAGAATTTATTAATTCCGTTAACGTTCCACTTCTCAAAAGATGAACAAATGATTATTGATGAGTTCAAAGATGAATTAGATAAAGTAGGGGTGCATTTAGAACCTTTTGGTGCTCATGATTATATCGTGAATAGTTACCCGGTCTGGTTCCCTAAAGCTGAAGCGGAAGAAATTATTCAAGATATGGTGGAATATGTCTTGGAACATAAAAAAGTAGAGATTAAGAAAATTAGAGAAGAAGCGGCAATTATGATGAGCTGTAAAAAATCGATTAAAGCGAATCATTATTTACGTAATCATGAAATGGCGGACTTAATTGATCAGTTGAGAGAAATGGAAGATCCATTTACATGTCCACATGGCCGTCCGATTATCATCAGTTTTTCAAATTATGAAATGGAACGTTTGTTCAAACGTATCCAATAAAGGAGATATGAACTTGAAACCACACATTTTACCTGCAATCCGTGAAATGCGCGATTTAGAAAAATTGATGAAAACGGATTATCCTACTTGTGTTTTGTTAGATGCACACATCGGTCATTTACAAAGTATTACTGATTTGTTGAAACAACATCGTATGGAAATGTATATTCATGTTGATTTAACGAGAGGTATTGCACATGATGAGTTTGGCTGTGAATATTTGATTCAGAAGTTTAAACCAAAAGGTATTGTGTCGACAAAACCCAAAGTAATTAAAAAAGCAAAAATGTTAAAAGTTACGACAATTTTGCGCGTGTTTATTATAGATAGTCATGCGCTTAAGCGCAGTATTGCCTTAATCCAACAAGTGAAGCCAGACTTTGTGGAAGTATTGCCAGGGGTCGCAAGCAAGGTGATACAGAGGATTTATGATGAAACTAAGACACCAGTGATTGCTGGTGGGTTGATAGATTTAGAAGAAGAAGTACAAGAAGCTGTAAAAAGTGGTGCGGAATATGTTACCACGAGCAATAAAACATTATGGTAAATTTTTAGGCTGTCATTATGTGAAAATGTGAATAATTATTGACAACGTTTTCATAAAAAGATATTCTGTTAATAAGTTAATATAAATATTGATAGAGATAGGAGACTTCTACATTGTTTTTGTTCATGTAGGAGTCTTTTTGTCTTTTTTAAGGAGTGAATTAAGATGAGTCCATATTTTGCAGAATTTCTAGGGACAGCCATTCTGATTTTATTTGGGGGCGGCGTGGTTGCCAATTTGAACTTAGCAAAATCAAAAGGGTTTGGCAGTGATTGGATTAATATATCGCTTGGTTGGGGACTTGCGGTGACACTTGGTGTCTATGCAGTCGGAACATTTTCAGGTGCCCATTTAAATCCAGCTGTCACAGTTGCTTTTGCGATGGATGGCGGTATTGAATGGTACAAAGTACCAGGCTATATCATCTGTCAAATGCTCGGCGGTATTGTCGGCGGTTTTTTAGTTTGGTTAATGTATTTACCGCACTGGAAAGTAACTGAAGATCAAGGTGCTAAGTTAGCAGTATTTTGTACAGCGCCAGGCATCAAAAATTATTATGCCAACTTTTTCAGTGAAATTATCGGTACAGCAGCTTTAACATTAGGCTTATTATTTATCGGGATTAATAAATTTACTGAAGGCTTGAATCCGATTATTGTCGGTGGTTTGATTGTGGCTATCGGTTTAAGTTTAGGTGGCCCGACAGGTTATGCGATTAATCCAGCGCGTGATTTAGGTCCGCGTATTGCGCACGCATTATTACCGATTGCAGGTAAAGGCAATTCAAACTGGTCTTATGCGATTGTGCCGGTTTTAGGTCCGATTGCAGGCGGTATGTTAGGTGCTTGTATTTACCGTGCAGCATACAAAGAAACTTTTGATGCATTATCTGTTGTAGCGGTTTTATTAACTGCAGCCACTTTAATTTTAGGAGTTGTATTAAATAAAATCGATAAGAAAGATATTGGCACAATTTATTAATCAATGGATTTACAGGTTAAGATAATTCGGGGAACAGTTAAAATATTTAGAACATGTTAAAATCAGGGATAAGGAGTGGCTTACTATGGAAAGATATATTATGTCAATAGACCAAGGTACTACAAGTACACGTGCAATTTTATTCAACAAAGAAGGAGAAATTGTCTCTACAGCACAACGTGAATTTACACAACATTTTCCTCATTTAGGTTGGGTTGAACATGATGCGAATGAAATTTGGACATCAGTACTGTCTGTTATTGCGACAGTGTTGAATGACGATAATATTTATCCGCATCAAATCAGCGGTATCGGTATTACCAACCAAAGGGAAACAACAATTATTTGGGATAAACATACAGGTCGTCCGATTTATAATGCGATTGTCTGGCAATCTCGTCAAACGCAAGATATCGTACAATCGTTACGTGATCAAGGTTATGAAGATACTTTCCGTGAGAAAACAGGTTTAGTGCTTGACCCGTATTTCTCTGGTACTAAAATCAAATGGATTTTAGACAATGTAGAAGGTGCAAGAGAAAAAGCTGAAAACGGCGATTTATTATTCGGTACAGTGGATTCATGGATTGTTTGGAAATTATCAGGGGGCGCTGCGCATGTGACGGATTATACAAATGCCAGCCGTACATTAATTTACAACATTCATGACTTGAAATGGGATGATGAATTATTAGAAATTCTAGATATTCCAAAACAAATGTTGCCAGAAGTTCATGAATCAAGTGAGATTTATGCGAAAACAAAAGATTATCATTTCTTTGGACAAGAAGTACCGATTGCAGGTATCGCCGGAGACCAGCAAGCAGCATTATTCGGACAAGCGTGCTTTGAACGCGGGGAAGTGAAAAACACGTATGGTACGGGTGGTTTCATGTTAATGAATACTGGTAAAGAAGCGATTCAATCTGATAATGGTTTATTAACAACGATTGCTTTCGGTTTAGATGGAGAAGTACATTATGCATTAGAAGGTTCTATCTTTGTCTCAGGTTCAGCTATTCAATGGTTACGTGATGGTTTGCGTATGATTAACTCAGCACCTGAATCTGAAAACTACGCGAACCGTATTGAATCAAGCGATGGTGTTTATGTCGTGCCTGCATTTGTCGGACTAGGTACACCATACTGGGATGCGAATGCGCGCGGTGCAGTATTCGGTATTACACGTGCGACTGAGAAAGAACACTTTATCAGAGCTACTTTAGAATCTATTTGTTACCAAACACGTGACGTGGTTGAAGCGATGATTCAAGATTCAGGTATTGAAGTGAAAAATATTCGTGTAGATGGCGGTGCTGTTAAGAATAACTTCTTAATGCAATTCCAAGCAGACATTCAAAATATTACAGTAGAACGACCTGAAATCAATGAAACAACTGCGCTAGGTGCTGCTTATCTCGCAGGACTTGCGGTAGGTTTCTGGGATAGTAAAGAAGAAATCACAAATCGTTGGAAATTAGATCAAGCGTTCGAACCTGAAATGGATGAAAAAGAAAGAGAAAAACTATATAAAGGTTGGAAAAAAGCAGTAGAGGCTACACAAGTCTTCAAGCTAGACGACTAATTAGACGACTGTTTTCTAACTATGTTATACTAAAGACAAGTTAATATCTATGACTCGAGAATGAGAGAACTGTTCACACCATTTTAAATGTATGGGATAGGTCTCTCATTTTTTATCATTTTTGCGGTAAATTCGCATCTCGACTTGTCTCATGCATTCATAACAGAATATTTTAGGAGGCGTTGTTCAATGAGTTTATCAACATTAGACAGAGATGTAATTAAAGGAAGATTGAAAGAGGAAGACTATGATGTCGTGATTATCGGCGGCGGAATAACAGGTGCAGGCATCGCGTTAGATGCGGCAGACCGCGGGATGAAAGTGGCATTAGTAGAAATGCAAGACTTTGCGCAAGGTACAAGTTCTCGTTCTACTAAATTAGTTCATGGTGGTTTACGCTACTTAAAACAATTTCAAGTCGGGGTTGTAGCTGAAACTGGACGTGAACGTGCGATTGTTTATGAAAATGGCCCGCATGTAACAACACCAGAATGGATGTTGTTGCCAATGCATAAAGGCGGTACATTCGGTAAATTCACAACTTCTATCGGTTTAGCGATGTATGACCGTTTAGCAGGTGTTAAAAAATCAGAACGCAAAAAAATGCTGAATAAAAAAGAAACATTAGAAAAAGAACCGTTAGTTAAAAAGAAAGGCCTAAAAGGCGGCGGTTATTATGTAGAATATCGTACAGATGATGCACGCTTAACAATCGAAGTTATGAAACGTGCAGCTGAAAAAGGCGCTGATATTCTAAACTATACGAAATCAATGAATTTCACATACAATGACAAAGAAAAAGTGAATGGTATTCAAGTAACTGATATGTTGACGGATGAAGCTTATACGATTCACGCTAAAAAAGTAATCAATGCCAGTGGTCCTTGGGTAGATGAAGTCAGAGGTGCTGATTATTCTAGAAATAATAAACAATTACGCTTAACTAAAGGCGTGCATATTGTCATTGACCAATCTAAATTCCCATTACAACAAGCGGTTTATTTCGATACAAAATCAGATGGCAGAATGATCTTCGCGATTCCGCGTGAAGGCAAAGCGTATATCGGAACGACTGATACGTTCTATAATAACGACAAAGCATCACCACTACCAACACAAGAAGACCGAGATTATCTTGTCGATGCAGTAAACTATATGTTCCCAGGTTTAGATATTACAGATAAAGATATCGAATCTTCTTGGGCAGGCATCAGACCATTGATTTTAGAAGAAGGTAAAGACCCATCTGAAATTTCACGTAAAGATGAAATTTGGGAAGGTAAATCAGGTCTATTAACAATTGCCGGCGGTAAATTAACAGGTTACCGTCATATGGCAAAAGGTATCGTTGATTTATTAGCGAAACGTCTACAACAAGACTTCGGTTTGAAATTCGGACCATGTGAAACGAAACATCTGACAATTTCAGGTGGAGATGTCGGCGGCAGTGCGAACTTCGATCATTTCGTAGAAGAAAAAGTGGCGGAAGCTAAAAAATATCAAATTGACGCAAAAACTGCAGAAGATATTGCGCAACGTTATGGTTCAAACGCTGATGAAATTTATAAAATTGCGCATACGGCTCAATATCAAAATTCTGGTTTACCATTAGAAATTTATGCAGAATTGGTTTATGGTATTCAAAATGAAATGGTTTATAAACCGACAGATTTCTTAATTCGCAGAACAGGAATGTTGTACTTCGATATTGAAGATGTCTTGAAATATAAAGATGCGGTTGTTGATGTATTAGCACAATTGTTAAACTATGATGACATTCAACGTGCATTATTTACAGAAGAATTAGATGAAGCAATTAATGAAGCAAGAACTGCAAATGATCAACCTGCTGAATAAAGATTAATAGTATATCAAGATGAGTTGGGACGATGTCTCAGCTCATTTTTGTTATCCTATTATTAAAGGATGCAGTTTTTTTACTATTTAGGTAAATGAAAGCCTATTCCAAGAATTTTGGGTCTGTTTTATAATAGAAGGGTAAGACATCTAGTGAAGGCATCATAGAGAATAATAAAAAAGTTAGACGGGAGTGTAGTCAATGTGTCCTAACACATTTAAGGTAACAGTTGAAGATGGTACAAATATTGAAGTCAAATTAGATAAAGCGAATAAAACGCGAATTGGTATTGTACATATTTTTCATGGCATGGCTGAACATATGGGACGTTATGATACATTTGTCGAATCGCTCAATCAACAGGGATATGATGTGATTCGTCACAATCATCGTGGTCATGGTAAGGATATAGACGAAAGAACAAGAGGGCATTATGACAGTATCGAAATCGTTGCGGCTGATGCTTATGAAATTGCGCAAACGTTATATCCAGACACAGATGATTTACCTTATATCGTACTTGGCCATTCAATGGGATCGATTATTGCACGTAAATATGTTGAAATGTATCCTGACATGTCACAAGGTTTGATATTGACAGGCACAGGATTGTTCCCGAAAGTAAAAGGGAAAATTTTGACAATGATAATGAAGTTAATCACGATTGTATTTGGCAAACGCAGAAGACTCAGATGGGTCAACCGTCTAGCTTTCAGACCATTCAATCGAGGTATTCAGAACGTGCAAACTGAGAATGATTGGTTATCAACACAAAGAGAGGAAGTTGATAGATATTGTTCAGATCAGTATTGCGGATTTTTAGTCTCAAATCAGATTATTTATGAAACAACAAGTGAAATGATGAAGACCAGTGCACCGAAAGAAATTAAAAAGATGAATGCAGATTTACCTGTGCTATTGATTTCTGGTAAAGACGATGCATTTGGAGACTATGGTAAAGGTATTCGCAGACTGGGTGTAGCAATGAAGAAAAATGGTGTGAAACACATTACGGTACAGCTTTATCGTAATAAGCGACATGAAATATTGTTTGAGGAAGATTATCATCAAACGTGGAATAACATGTATGACTGGATAAAGAAAAATATCCTGAATAAATATAAGCAGGGGGATTAACATGAGCAACAACCAAAAACCCTTACTCGTTGTCATTGTAGGACCGACAGCGGTAGGGAAAACAGAATTAAGTATTGAACTTGCGAAACAAATCGACGGTGAAATTATCAGTGGTGATTCAATGCAAGTTTATAAAGGCATGGATATTGGTACAGCTAAAGCTACACCAGATGAGATGCAAAACATCCCTCATTATCTTATTGATATTTTAAATCCAGATGAATCATTTTCAGCATATGACTTCAAGGTCCGTGCTGAACAGTTAATCAAAGACATCACAGAGCGCGGTAAAGTTCCGATTATCGCTGGAGGTACAGGTCTTTATATCCAATCATTAATTTATAACTATCCTTTTGATAAAGAAGAAGTTTCTGATGCAACAGCACGTGCTGTGCGTGAAAAGCTAGAAGAGTTGGAGGACTTGTCTAATGAAGCATTACACCAATATCTTGCAAGCTTTGATGCGGAGTCAGCAAAGGATATTCATCCGAATAACCGTAAAAGAGTGTTGAGAGCGGTTGAATATTACTTAAAAACGAAAAAAAAATTAAGTAATCGCAAAAAAGTTCAACAATATACAGAAAATTATGATACATTATTAATAGGGGTAGAAACGTCGCGTGAAACTATGCATCAACGAATAAACAATCGTGTTGATCATATGATGAAAGCGGGTTTATTTAATGAAGTAGAGCAACTGCTGAGACAGGGTTATAAAAATTGTCAGAGCATGCAAGCGATAGGATATAAAGAGTTGATTCCTGCTATTAATCAAGACATTTCGATTGAACAAGCAGTTGACAAGTTAAAACAACACTCAAGAAATTACGCAAAACGTCAAATGACTTGGTTCAAAAACAAGATGAATGTGCAATGGTTTGATAGAGAGCAACAGCCACTTCCATTGATTCTAGATGACATTACTGCCCACATAAATAAAAAAAAGGAGAGAATGCAATCATGAATGATAAACGCATCCAAGAGAATTTTCTACAAGGTTTTAAAGACAGCAAAGAGGAGTTAACTGTTTTCTTATTAAACGGTTTCCAAATGAAAGGAACAATTGTAGAATTTGATGACACCGTTGTGAATTTATTCTCACAAGGCAAAAATCATTTAATTTACAAACATGCGATCAGCACATTCACACAAGAACCATCAGTGGTTGAGTAATTTGTTCGTTTGTTTAATTCTAAAACCCAATCATCAGGAAAAAACATCATGTAACGGTTAGATTGCATATAATCTCACAAAGATGAATCATGTTGAACTGAGTTTTAGTACAAATTTATTCATTTAATTAATTGGTATAGGTAGAAAAACGAAGAGCAGCGTCTGGCATTAAGTCATATAACTTAGTGTGTAGTCGTTGCTTTTTTAATTATTCAATACATAAAAGACCGCCTTAAAAATCACGTAGTACATGGTTTTAAGGCGGCTTTATTGTTCATTATAATAATTCTTCGATATCTGATTTGATTTGACTTGGATTTTTTTGTGGTGAGAAACGATTGACTACATTGCCATCTCTATCTATTAAGAACTTAGTGAAATTCCATTTGATTTTACTGTTGAAGAATCCATCTTGTTGTTCTGTTAAGTATTGATAAAGCGGATGTTGTTCAGGTCCGTTTACTTTAATCTTTTCATGCATCGGGAAAGTAACCCCATAGTTGATTTTACAATTTTGCATGGCTTCTAGACCGTTACCAGGTTCTTGCTTGCCAAATTGGTTACAAGGGAATCCTAATACGACAAAGCCTTGATCTTGGTATTGTTCGTAAAGTTCTTGCAAGCCTTCAAACTGTGGCGTAAAGCCGCACTGACTTGCTGTGTTGACGATTAACATGACTTTACCTTTGTATTGCTCTAACTGATAGGTTGTACCGTCAGTTTTTGTAACTTCAATATCATATATGCTCATGTTTTCTTCACCTCGATGTCCTTAAATTAACACATTTCGCCTGAATAGTCTTTAGATATGCTCTATGATAAAATAGAGTAGATTGCTAGTAAATTGAATGATCATTCAAAATGACCGTAAAATGAATTTAAGGAGGATACATTTTTGCCTCAAGAGAGAATATTTGATACAGAAGAAGCGGTAGAAAAAGCATTATTAATCGGAGTCGATGCATATGATGAAAAACAATTCGACTTTCGAGAAACGATGGATGAATTAAAAGCGCTTGCTGAAACATGCCGCTTAGATGTTTTAGGTGAAATTACACAACAAAAAGACCGCATTGAAGATAAGTCTTATGTTGGTAAAGGTAAGTTACAAGAAATTAAAGATTATGTAGCCATGTATGATGTTGATGTCGTTGTAACCAACGATGAATTGACCACTGCACAATCTAAAAGCCTGAATGATAGTTTAGGTATTAAAATTATAGATAGAACACAATTAATTTTAGAAATCTTCGCGATGCGCGCAAGCAGTAAAGAAGGTAAACTACAAGTTGAATTAGCACAACTTGATTATTTAATGCCACGTCTGCAAGGTCACGGTAAAAGTTTATCTAGACTGGGTGGCGGTATCGGAACAAGAGGTCCAGGTGAAACAAAATTAGAAACGGATCGTCGTCATATTCGTCGCCGTATGAATGAAATCAAACATCAACTTCAAACAGTAGTAGAACATCGTGAACGCTATCGTTCTAAACGTAGACAAAACCATGTATTCCAAGTCGCTTTAGTAGGTTATACGAACGCCGGTAAATCAACATGGTTTAATATCTTGGCGGATGAATCTACGTACGAAAAAGATATCTTATTCGCTACATTGGATCCAAAAACGCGCCAAATCCAAGTCAATGACGGTTATCATTTAATTATTTCAGATACAGTTGGATTTATTCAGAAATTGCCGACAACGTTAATTGCCGCATTTAAATCTACACTTGAAGAAGCGCGCGATGCGGATTTACTACTTCACGTCGTTGACGCAAGCAACGAAGAATATCGTACACAGTATGATACGGTTAACCGTATCATTGGTGATTTAGATATGGATAAAATCCCACAAGCAGTCATCTTTAATAAGAAGGACTTAAATGAAGGACCGACACCTGCATCACAATTGCCGAATGTCTATGTTTCAGCACGTGATGAAGCAGATGAAGAAAAAGTAAGACAGTTGTTAATTGAACAAGTAGAAAAACAAATGGAACCTTATCAAGAAACAGTTCCTGCAGATGATGCAGACCGTTTATACTTCTTAAAACGTCACACGTTAATTCACAAACTTGAATTTAATGAAGAGACTGAAAGTTATGAAGTAGAAGGTTATAGAAGAAAAGCAGAAGAAAATGGAGAGAAGTAAGCACCATGGATTTAGAACAAATTATTCAAGAAACAGAAACGGAATTACAACCTTATTTTAAAACAATTGAAGCTTGTGCTTATCGTAATCAAGCGAAAGTGTTAGATGCCTTTCACGCAGTGAAAGCAACAGAATCTGATTTGCAAGGAACGACAGGTTATGGTTATGACGATATTGGCCGTGATCATTTAGAAGAAATCTATGCGCATACGTTTAAAGCTGAAGATGCGTTAGTCAGACCGCAAATAATTTCTGGTACACATGCGATTACTGTCGCTTTACAAGCCAATTTAAAACATGGTGATGAATTATTATATATAACTGGCAGTCCTTACGATACACTATTAGAAGTGATTGGTGTCAATGGTAATGGCATCGGCAGTTTAAAAGAGGATGGCGTATTATATAACGAAGTTGCTTTGACAGAGGAAGGTCAAATTGATGTACCTGCAGTACTAAAAGCAATTAATGAAAATACGAAAGTCATCGCAATACAACGTTCTAAAGGATATGATCAACGCCCATCTATCATGGTTGATGAAATCAAGCGTGCAGTGTCTGAAATCAAGGCAGAATATCCTGATGTGATTGTCTTTGTAGATAATTGCTATGGAGAGTTTGTGGAAGATGAAGAGCCGATTGAAGCAGGTGCAGATATCATGGCAGGGTCACTGATTAAAAACCCAGGCGGCGGTTTAGCGCGTATCGGCGGTTACATTGTCGGTAGAACGGATTTAATTGAACGTTGTGGATATCGTTTGACTGCACCAGGTATCGGAAAAGAAGCAGGCGCTTCTTTAACTGAGTTGCCAAGTATGTATCAAGGCTTCTTCTTAGCGCCACATGTAGTCAGTCAAAGTTTAAAAGGTGCGCTATTTACAAGTTTATTCTTAACAAAATTAAATATGAATACCGTACCAGCATTTGACACACCAAGAACAGATTTAATTCAAACTGTTCAATTTGATACAGCAGAACAAATGATTCGATTCTGTCAGTGTATTCAAGCCGCTTCACCTATCAACGCACACTTCAGCCCAGAGCCAAGTTATATGCCAGGCTATGAAGATGATGTGATTATGGCAGCTGGCACATTCGTACAGGGTTCATCTATTGAACTTTCAGCAGATGGTCCGATCAGACCACCGTATGAAGCATATGTGCAAGGTGGATTAACATATGAACATGTGAAATTAGCTGTCACAAGAGCAGTCCAACAAATGAGTGAAGAAGAACTGATTTAATATAAAGCAACCGACGTTAAAATGACGTCGGTTTTTTTATGAAAAATATAGAAAAAATATCATAAATCATAGGAAATTAAAAGATAAAAACGTATAATAATAATGAACATGTGAGAAAAAAAGAAGGTACATGAATCAACAGAGTGGAGGAGAACGTTATGGTTCTGACTTATCGTACCTTATTATTTGTTTTATCATTAATGATGGTGTTGTGCTTTGAAGCAAGTAAATCTTTAGGAGATGCATTTTTCTATACGGTGTTGGGCATATATTTTGCAGCAGTTTCTTTCATTTTGTATAAACTTGGTAAGATAAAGCGCGAAAAAAGATTAAGATAGCAACAAAAAAGAGGCCACAGTTGGCCTCTTTTTTATCCCTATTGTTTAGCACCTGTGTGCGTAGTGATTAATACAATTTCATGTATTGTTCGCGTTCCCACTCA
Organism: Staphylococcus simulans; assembly: GCF_003043455.1. Lineage (GTDB taxonomy): Bacteria > Bacillota > Bacilli > Staphylococcales > Staphylococcaceae > Staphylococcus > Staphylococcus simulans_A. Next base: position 26,030 of record NZ_PZGG01000033.1, read on the forward strand.
GATACTTGTGTTCTATAGTAATCCCACTCGATTGATTTAGAGTTGATGAATTGGTTGTAAATATGTGAACCTAAAGCATCTTTAACAATTTTGTTTTCACGCATTGCTTTTAATGCTGTATAAAGTGTTGAAGGAAGATCTTCGATACCGATTGCTTCACGTTCGTCACGGTTCATTTCATAGATATTTTGATTTACAGGTTCAGTAACTTTAAGTTTGTTTTTGATACCGTCTAAACCAGCTTCTAAGATTGCTGCTAAAGCCATGTAAGGGTTAGCTGCTGGGTCAACTGAACGAACTTCTACACGTGTAGATAAACCGCGTGAAGTTGGGACACGTACTAATGGAGAACGGTTTTTACCACTCCAAGCGATGTAACATGGTGCTTCGTAACCAGGAACTAAACGTTTGTATGAGTTAACTAATGGGTTACATACAGCAGTGAATCCACGTGCGTTTTTCAAGATACCTGCGATGAATTGGTAAGCTTCTTCAGTCATTTGATCACGACCATTTGGATCGAAGAATGCATTTTCTTTACCTTTGAATAAAGAAACGTTGAAGTGCATACCGCTTCCGTTTACACCAAATAATGGTTTTGGCATAAATGTCGCATGTAAGTTATGTTTACGTGCAATTGTTTTAACAACAAGTTTGAATGTTTGGATGTTATCACATGCAGTGATGGCATCAGCATATTTGAAGTCGATTTCATGTTGGCCAGGTGCAACTTCGTGGTGGCTGGCTTCAATGTCAAAGCCCATGTCTTCTAATTCTAATACGATATCACGACGGCAGTTTTCACCTAAGTCAGTCGGTGCTAAGTCGAAGTAACCACCATGGTCATTTAATTCTAATGTAGGTTCGCCATATTCATCTAATTTGAATAAGAAGAATTCTGGTTCAGGTCCTAAGTTGAAATCAGTGAAGCCTAATTCTTCCATTTCTTTTAAGACACGTTTCAAGTTAGTACGTGGGTCACCAGCGAAAGGTTTACCATCTGTACCGTATACGTCACAGATTAAACGTGCAACTTTACCTTGACTTGCTGTCCAAGGGAAGATTACCCAAGTGTCTAAGTCAGGGTGTAAATACATATCTGATTCTTCAATACGAACGAAACCTTCGATTGAAGATCCGTCGAACATCATTTCATTATCTAATACTTTTTCTAATTGACTTACAGGTACTTCAACATTTTTGATTGTTCCTAAAATGTCAGTGAATTGCAAGCGTAAATATCTTACGTTTTCCTCAGTAGCAAATCTGCGGATGTCATCTTTTGTAAATGTACGTTTTGCCATGTTTTAAATCCTCCAGTGAATTATTTGATAAAACGAGATAGGTCGCCTCGATTTATCGGGATAGCTTCTTGTTGCGGTTTCTGAGTTGCCTCAACGATAACGTGTTTTCTGATGGCTTTCTCATCAGTAGACAAATGTTGATCATCTTGATAAATGATTTGTTTGATTGCTTTTAGGTTAAACCCTTTTTCTAATAGGTGTTTGATTTCTAACAGGCGATCTAAATCATTCATAGAAAACAATCTTTTGTTACCGGGTGTTCTCTCTGGTTTAACGAGTCCATGTGCTTCGTAATACCGTACCTGTCTTGGTGTTAGCTCAGTCAATTGATTTACGACACTCATAGAGAAGACGGCCATGTTTCTGCGAAGTGCATCATTTGACATTTCTCCATCACCTCTATTTTTGAACTTGTTATTAATTTATCACAAATAAACCGAAATTACAAAAATATGTAAGGTTTTCTGACATGAGTATCAAAACCCTTATATATCAAGGGTTTAACCATTCTTTTCTGACAATTCAAACAAATTAAAACACGAACCATTCAAAAAAATTCACATTTTTGTTCCGATTTATTATATTTTCCGCTTATGTACGAGAGATTCCATCATACTTAGCCTATGTAAAATTATACCTAAGTTGTATCAGGCATAAACATCTGGTTACATAAATCGAGAAATTAAATATGCTTAAGTATTCGTAATTTAGTCGTTTATATGGTGTCTTAAGCGTTTATAAATGTTAAAATAGTTTTATCATATTTATATTAAATGATAGACGTTTTAACTTACCATTAATATCAATGTAAGAGTTTAAAATGAATCGCAAGAATGGAGTTGAGACAATGATAGCCTTTTACGTACCAGGGTTATTAGGGGATATATTATTAGGTATTTTTATCTTATTCACCATATTGAATTTGATAGTCGCCTTTAATATCATCTTCTTGAAGAACAGGTCGACGAGTGCCACTTGGGCTTGGTTGTTTATTTTATTTATTGCACCAGTGTTAGGTTTCTTCTTATACATTTTATTTGGAAGAGGCGTTTCAAAGAAAAAATTATACAAAGATTATAGAAAAGATATAGAAC
>NZ_PZGG01000034.1 GCF_003043455.1 Staphylococcus simulans
GTATTTCATTTAAGGAGACTTTAAAGTGAAAAAATATTTCCAATTTGATAAGTATCAAACGAATTATCGTCGTGAGATTTTAGGCGGTTTAACAACTTTCTTATCTATGGCTTACATACTAGCTGTTAACCCGCAGATTTTAAGTTTAGCAGGTGTAAAAGGTATCCCTGATGATATGAAGATGGATCAGGGCGCAGTATTTGTTGCGACAGCCTTGGCTGCCTTTGTGGGTTCTTTATTTATGGGACTCATTGCAAGATATCCGATTGCATTAGCACCAGGTATGGGGCTGAATGCATTCTTCGCGTTTACTGTTGTGTTAACAATGGGTATTCCATGGCAAATCGGTTTAACAGGCGTGCTATGTTCTGGTATCTTCTTTGCGATATTAACCGTAACAGGACTTCGGGAGACCATAATTAATGCCATACCATATGAAATGAAGATGGCTGTAACAGCAGGTATCGGTTTATTTATTACCTTCGTAGGTTTACAAGGCGCAGGCATTATTGTGAATAATGATTCAACACTTGTAACTTTAGGACATATTACAGATGGTAAAGTATTATTAGCAGTATTCGGTATTATCGTAACAGTTGTACTCTATGCTAAAAAAATACCGGGTGCTATCTTTATCGGTATGATTTTAACATCTGCCGGCGGATTATTGACTGGTTTAATTCAAATGCCACACGCAGTAGTAGGAAAAATCCCAAGTATTGCACCAACATTCGGTGCAGCATTTGAAGCATTTAAAGATCCAGGTCAATTATTTACAGTACAATTTTTAATTGTTATTTTAACGTTCTTGTTCATCGATTTCTTTGATACGGCAGGAACATTAGTGGCAGTGGCTTCACAAGCAGGTATGATGAAAGATAATAAATTACCTCGTGCAGGCCGTGCTTTATTCTCAGATTCAATCGCAACAATTGTTGGTTCTATATTCGGTACAACTACAACAACTTCATATATTGAATCGACTTCAGGTGTTGCTGTAGGTGCGAGAACTGGATTTGCGAGCATCGTAACAGGTGTGTGTTTCTTATTAGCATTATTCTTCAGTCCATTAATGGCTGTTGTTACAAGTGCAGTCACAGCTCCAGCATTAATTGTAGTAGGGGTGTTAATGGCAGGAAACTTGTCACAAATTGATTGGAAGAAATTTGAGTTAGCTGTACCAGCATTTATTACAATCATTATGATGCCTTTATCATATTCAATTGCGACAGGTATTGCATGTGGATTTATTTTCTATCCGATTACAATGTTAGTAACAAAACGTCATAAAGAAGTACATCCAATCATGTATGTATTAATGGTATTATTCATTTTATACTTTGTATTTGTACATGGTTAAACTAACCTTTGAAACAAGCTCAATTAATAGGGCTTGTTTTTTTATATCAAAAAAGACACTTGCATGATTCGCAAGTGTCTCACATATAGTATTTCTATTAACCTTTACCACCCATAAATGCAGGATAGTTTGTCATACCGCCATCAACATAAATTGTTGTACCGTGAATATAGCTTGCTGCCTCAGAAGCTAAGAATAATGCAACATTAGCAACTTGTTCTGTGTTACCAATTTCTTTAGCAGGAATCATTTTAAGTGTTTCTTCACGCGTTTCAGGATCTGAGAACTTTTCTTTAGTATGCTCTGTAACGATTGCACCTGGTGAAATGTTATTAATACGGATGCCGTATTGTGCATATTCCATAGACATTGTTTCCATCATACTTTTGAGACCGGCTTTACTTGCTGAGTAGTTAACGTAATAAGGCCAAGGAATAATATCATGAACACTTGCGGTATTAATGATGACGCCTTTTTTATCTTCTTTAAGGAAGTATTTAACAGCTTCTCTTGAACCGATGAATGCACCAGTCAAGTTAACATCGAGTGCTTTTTGAAATTCTTCTACAGACATTTCGTGAGAAGGGACAGGGTTTTCGAACCCAGCATTGTTAATCATGATATCTAATGTGCCGAAATGTTTGATTGCTTGTTCTACAAGGTTGATGACATCTTCTTCATTTGTTACATCACCTTGAACAGGTAAAGCTTGGCCGCCGTAATTTTCAATTTCTTTTTTGAGTTTCTCTAACTCAGGTTCGTGTTTAGAAGAACGGTAATTTAAAATGACTTTCGCTTTTGCTTTACCAAATGCTTCAGCGTAAGCTTTACCGATTCCGCTACCACTGCCTGTGACAACTACTACTTTATTTTCTAAATCTTGATACATTTCTCTATCTCCTTTTTCTCTATATCATGCTTTATTTCTATTTAATATAGTTAAAAAGCAGTATATTTCATCGTTATTATGAACTCTATCAGTATACCCGCCTGTAAAAATTAATAACCAAACGTGTTCACTGAACAAAATCAATTAATGTGTAGAAGCGTTTACATTACTATAGGAAGAAACTCAAAAACTTTATGAAAGCTATAAAAAATACCGGCAAAGCTGCCGGCATGTATTTTGCGTTTATTTAATTCTACGTCCATGTTCATCATATACTGCTCTTGCATTTCGATTTGGCATATAAATCGGAGTACTCATGACAATAAATAGGAAGAACAGCATTAAGAAGAATAAAACCCAATGTACAATCATTCCTACAAATGGAACTATTGCGATAAACGATCCAGCGATACCTAATAAAGGAATAATGACCATTGGACGGATTGTACTTTGGCTGTCGGCTAATAATGCGATAACGAGTAATAAATAAAAGAAAGCATTAATGATTAATGGCTGCCAACCAAATGAAACGATGATAGAACCTCCTAAGAAAGGAATACCATATAAAAGTTCAGAAAGCAGCAAGATAATGCTTAGAATGATTAATGCAAGTCTTGTACTATGTTTCACTTTTAATCACCACCATTCATTTACTATTATATAGGATGTGAGTCGATTGAAAAAATATGAAGACTTAGAGAAAAAAATCTTTATACGGGTTGAAGTGTGCATTTATTTGCAGTAAAATATACTGGTATGTGTTAGAGAAAAAGTCTAACATAAAAAAAAGTTACATGAAATGGTTGCAACTAAGCGCTGATTCGTGTAACATATCTAATGTTGGACTTTGAATACGCGATGAAGCGAAAGGTTACTGACACACCCGGCCGCTTTGCCATGGCGTTGTGTGAGATAGTTTTCGTGGAGAAGTCTATCACTAAATGTAGACGATATAAGGAGGGAAAATTATGGCAAAACAAAAAATCAGAATCAGATTAAAAGCTTATGATCACAGAGTAATTGATCAATCAGCTGAGAAAATTGTTGAAACAGCAAAACGTTCTGGTGCAGAAGTTTCTGGACCAATTCCATTACCAACTGAAAAATCAATTTACACTATCATCCGTGCGGTGCATAAGTACAAAGATTCTCGTGAGCAATTCGAACAACGTACTCATAAACGTTTAATCGACATTGTTAACCCTACACCAAAAACTGTTGATGCTCTTATGGTCTTAAACTTACCATCAGGTGTAGACATCGAAATTAAATTATAATAGAAAATCATAGGAGGTGGACTTTCGATGACCAAAGGAATCTTAGGAAGAAAAATCGGGATGACACAAGTATTCGGTGAAAACGGAGACTTAATCCCAGTAACTGTAGTAGAAGCAGGACAAAACGTAGTATTACAAAAGAAAACTGAAGAGGTAGACGGTTACAACGCTATCCAAGTAGGTTTTGAAGACAAACAAGCATACAAAAAAGACAGCAAGTCAAATAAATATGCTAACAAACCAGCTGAAGGTCACGCTAAAAAAGCTGACACAGCTCCTAAGCGCTTCATTCGTGAATTCAGAAACATCAATGTTGATGAATACGAAGTAGGTCAAGAAGTCTCAGTTGATACATTTGAAGCTGGGGACATTATTGACGTAACTGGAGTATCTAAAGGTAAAGGTTTCCAAGGTAATATCAAACGTCATGGCCACGGTCGTGGACCAATGTCTCACGGTTCTCATTTCCACAGAGCGCCAGGTTCTGTAGGTATGGCATCTGACGCATCTAAAGTATTTAAAGGTCACAAAATGCCAGGTCGTATGGGTGGCAACACAGTGACAGTACAAAACTTAGAAGTTGTACAAATCGATACTGAAAACAACGTTATCTTAGTTAAAGGTAATGTTCCTGGTCCTAAAAAAGGATTAGTAGAAATCAAAACTTCAATTAAAAAAGGTAACAAATAATTAATTAACGAAAGGAGGAAAATGCATAATGGCAAATTATGATGTATTAAAAGTAGACGGATCAAAAGCAGGTTCAGTTGAATTAAGCGATGCTGTATTCGCAATTGAACCAAACAAAGATGTTCTTTTCGAAGCAATTAACTTACAACGTGCTTCATTACGCCAAGGTACGCATTCGGTTAAAAACCGTTCAGCAGTACGTGGTGGTGGACGTAAACCATGGAGACAAAAAGGTACAGGACGTGCGCGTCAAGGTACTATCCGTGCTCCACAATGGCGTGGTGGCGGTATCGTATTCGGACCGACTCCAAGAAGCTATGCATACAAAATGCCTAAGAAAATGCGTCGTTTAGCATTACGCTCTGCATTATCTTTCAAAGTACAAGAAAATGAATTCAAAATTGTTGATGCTTTCGGTTTAGAAGCACCAAAAACAAAAGAATTCACTAAAGTATTATCAAACTTAGAATTACCTAAAAAAGTTTTAGTAGTAACAGAATCAGAAGATGTAAATGTTGAATTATCAGCACGTAACATTCCTGGTGTTCAAATCACTACTGTAACTGGATTAAACGTATTAGACATCACTAGCGCTGACAGTGTATTAATTACAGAAGCAGCTGCTAAAAAAGTTGAGGAGGTGCTCGGATAATGGAAGCAAGAGACGTTCTTAAGCGCCCCGTAATCACAGAAAAATCTTCAGAAGCTATGGCTGAAGACAAATACACTTTTGATGTAGATACACGTGCGAATAAAACACAAGTTAAAATTGCAGTTGAAGAAATTTTCAATGTTAAAGTAGACAAAGTAAATATCGTCAACTACAAAGCTAAGAAAAAACGTATGGGCCGTTACCAAGGCTATACAAACAAAAGACGCAAAGCGATCGTTACACTTAAAGAAGGATCAATCGATCTATTCAACTAAAAAATAAAATTACCAATAAGGAGGTAAGCGACAATGGCTCTTAAACATTATAAGCCGATTACAAATGGTCGTCGTAATATGACTTCATTGGATTTCGCTGAAATCACAAAAACGACTCCAGAAAAGTCATTATTACAACCGCTACCGAAAAAAGCGGGACGCAACAACCAAGGTAAAATGACTGTACGCCATCATGGTGGCGGACACAAACGTCAATACCGTGTTATTGATTTCAAACGTAACAAAGATGGAATCCCAGCAAAAGTTGATTCTATCCAATATGATCCAAACCGTTCAGCTAACATTGCATTGTTAGTATATGCAGATGGTGAAAAACGTTACATCATCGCTCCAAAAGGTTTGGTTGTAGGACAAACAGTAGAAAATGGTGAAGAAGCTGACATTAAAGTAGGTAACGCTTTACCATTAGCTAACATTCCAGTTGGTACTGTAGTTCACAATATCGAATTAAAACCTGGCCGTGGCGGACAAATCGCTCGTTCAGCAGGTGCAAGTGCTCAAGTACTTGGTAAAGAAGGTAAATACGTATTAGTAAGACTTCGTTCAGGTGAAGTTCGTATGATTCTTTCAACTTGTCGTGCAACTGTAGGTCAAGTTGGTAACTTACAACATGAACTTGTTAACGTTGGTAAAGCCGGACGTTCTCGTTGGAAAGGTATCCGTCCAACAGTTCGTGGTTCTGTAATGAACCCTAACGATCACCCACACGGTGGTGGTGAAGGTCGTGCTCCAATCGGTATGCCATCACCAATGTCACCATGGGGTAAACCTACGCTTGGTAAGAAAACTCGTCGCGGTAAAAAATCATCAGATAAACTTATCGTACGTAGACGTAAAAGAAAATAATAACAACTTATTTGGGTGTGCGGCGTAATCGCTGCACGCACATAATAAGAAGGGAGGCGCCATAATGGCTCGTAGTATTAAAAAAGGACCTTTCGTCGATGACCACTTGATGAAAAAAGTGGAAGCGCAAGAAGGTAATCAGAAAAAAACTGTGATTAAAACTTGGTCACGTCGTTCAACTATTTTCCCTAACTTCATCGGTATTACTTTTGCAGTATACGATGGACGTAAACATGTACCTGTTTATGTAACTGAAGATATGGTTGGTCACAAATTAGGTGAATTTGCTCCAACTCGTACATTCAGAGGACATGCTGCAGACGACAAAAAAACAAGAAGATAAATACTTTCTATTAAGTAGAGGAGGAAGACCAAATGGAAGCAAAAGCGGTTGCTAGAACTATCAGAATCGCACCTCGTAAAGTCAGATTAGTTTTAGACTTAATCAGAGGCAAAAACGTTGGTGAAGCTATTGCTATTTTAAAATTAACTAACAAAGCATCATCACCAGTTGTTGAAAAATTATTAATGTCCGCTTTAGCTAATGCAGAGCACAACTATGACATGAATACAGATGAATTAGTTGTTAAAGAAGCATATGCTAACGAAGGACCAACTTTAAAACGTTTCCGTCCACGTGCTCAAGGACGCGCAAGTGCAATTAACAAACGTACAAGCCACATTACAATTGTCGTAAGTGACGGCAAAGAAGAAGCTAAAGAAGCTTAATAAACTATCTAAGGAGGGAATACTGTGGGTCAAAAAATTAATCCAATCGGACTTCGTGTTGGTGTTATCCGTGATTGGGACGCTAAATGGTATGCTGAAAAAGATTTCGCTACTTTATTACATGAAGATTTAAAAATCCGTAAGTTCATCGATAACGAATTAAAAGAAGCATCAGTTTCTCACGTAGAAATCGAACGTGCTGCTAACCGTATCAATATTGCAATCCACACTGGTAAACCAGGTATGGTAATTGGTAAAGGCGGTTCAGAAATTGAAAAACTTCGTAACAAATTAAACAACTTAACTAATAAACGTGTACACATTAACGTGATCGAAATCAAAAAAGTTGATTTAGATGCTCGTTTAGTTGCTGAGAACATCGCTCGTCAATTAGAAAACCGTGCATCATTCCGTCGTGTACAAAAACAAGCTATTCAAAGAGCTATGAAACTAGGAGCTTTAGGTGTTAAAACTCAAGTTTCAGGTCGTTTAGGCGGAGCTGACATCGCTCGTGCTGAACAATATTCAGAAGGAACTGTTCCACTTCACACATTACGTGCTGACATTGACTATGCACATGCTGAAGCTGATACAACATACGGTAAACTTGGAGTTAAAGTATGGATTTATCGTGGAGAAGTTCTTCCTACTAAGAACAATAGTAAAGGAGGAAAATAATAATGTTGCTACCAAAACGCGTTAAATATCGTCGTCAACATCGTCCAAACACTAAAGGACGTTCAAAAGGCGGTAATTTTGTAACATTTGGTGAGTATGGATTACAAGCTACAACAACTTCTTGGATCACATCTCGTCAAATCGAATCTGCTCGTATTGCGATGACTCGTTATATGAAACGTGGCGGGAAAGTTTGGATTAAAATCTTCCCTCATACACCATATACTAAAAAACCTTTAGAAGTACGTATGGGTGCTGGTAAAGGTGCAGTAGAAGGCTGGATCGCAGTAGTTAAACCAGGTAGAATCTTATTTGAAGTTGCAGGCGTGTCAGAAGAAGTTGCACGCGAAGCATTACGTTTAGCAAGTCACAAACTTCCAGTTAAATCTAAGTTTGTAAAACGTGAAGAATTGGGTGGTGAATCAAATGAAAGCTAAGGAAATTAGAGACTTAACCACTTCAGAAATCGAAGAACAAATCAAATCTTCAAAAGAAGAACTTTTTAACCTACGCTTTCAGTTAGCTACAGGACAATTAGAGGAAACTGCACGTATTCGTACAGTAAGAAAAACGATTGCACGTCTAAAAACTGTTGCTCGTGAAAGAGAAATTGAACAAAGTAAGGCTAATCAATAATAATTGAAAGAGGAGGTTACAAAAGTGAGCGAAAGAAATGATCGTAAAGTTTATGTAGGTAGAGTCGTATCAGACAAAATGGATAAAACTGTAACTGTACTTGTAGAGACTTACAAAACTCATAAATTATATGGTAAACGAGTAAAATATTCTAAAAAATATAAAACTCATGATGAAAACAATTCAGCTAAATTAGGAGACATCGTTAAGATTCAAGAAACTCGTCCTTTATCAGCAACAAAACGTTTTCGTTTAGTAGAAATTGTTGAAGAATCAGTTATTATTTAATCATTTAAAGATAAGGGAGGTTTAATTCATGATCCAACAAGAAACACGCTTGAAAGTAGCTGACAACTCAGGTGCTCGTGAAGTGCTAACAATCAAAGTATTAGGCGGATCTGGTCGTAAAACAGCGAACATCGGCGACGTAATTGTGTGTACTGTTAAAAATGCCACACCAGGAGGCGTTGTTAAAAAAGGTGAAGTTGTTAAAGCTGTTGTAGTACGTACTAAATCAGGAGTACGTCGTAAAGACGGTTCTTACATCAAATTTGATGAAAATGCATGTGTAGTTATTCGTGACGACAAGAGTCCACGTGGTACTCGTATCTTCGGACCAGTAGCTCGTGAATTACGTGATAGCAACTACATGAAAATTATTTCATTAGCACCAGAAGTACTATAATTTTAATAAATAAAATCTAAGGAGGTGCCCACATGCATATCAAAAAAGGTGACAACGTAATCGTTATCTCAGGTAAAGATAAAGGTAAAACAGGTGTTGTACAAGCAACAGAACCTAAAAAAGACCGTGTCGTTGTGGAAGGTGTGAACATCATTAAAAAGCACCAAAAACCGACTCAATTTAATCCAGAAGGTGGAATCTTAGAAACTGAAGCAGCAATTCATGTTTCTAACGTACAATTATTGGACCCGAAAACAAATGAACCAACTCGTGTAGGTTACAAATTTGTTGATGGTAAAAAAGTTCGTATCGCTAAAAAATCAGGCGAAGAAATCAAATCTAATAATTAATAACTAGTTGAAAGGAGGATCCACTTTGAGCCGTTTAAAAGAAAAATTCAATACAGAAGTTACTGAGAACTTAATGAAAGAATTCAATTATAGTTCAGTAATGCAAGTACCTAAAATCGATAAAATCGTTGTGAACATGGGTGTAGGTGACGCTGTTCAAAACTCTAAAGTATTAGATAATGCTGTTGAAGAGTTAACATTAATTACAGGTCAAAAACCATTAATCACAAAAGCTAAAAAATCAGTAGCAACATTCCGTTTACGTGAAGGTATGCCAATCGGAGCAAAAGTTACACTTCGCGGAGAAAGAATGTATGAGTTCCTTGATAAATTAATCTCAGTATCATTACCACGTGTACGTGACTTCCACGGTGTTTCTAAGAAAGCATTCGACGGTCGCGGTAACTACACATTAGGTATCAAAGAACAATTAATTTTCCCAGAAATCGATTATGATAAAGTAAGTAAAGTAAGAGGAATGGATATCGTTATTGTTACAACTGCTAACACTGACGAAGAAGCCCGTGCATTGTTAACTCAATTCGGTATGCCATTTCAAAAGTAAGCTCTAATATAAAGGAGGCTAATTAAGTGGCTAAAAAATCAATGGTTGTAAAACAAGCTAAAAAGCAAAAATTCCCAGTGCGCGAATACACTCGTTGTGAACGCTGTGGACGCCCACATTCTGTATACCGCAAATTTAAATTATGCCGTATCTGTTTCCGTGAATTAGCTTATAAAGGCCAAATCCCTGGCGTTCGTAAAGCTAGCTGGTAATTAAAGAGAGTCTTGAAAGGAGGCAACAATCTATGACAATGTCAGATCCAATCGCAGATATGCTAACTCGTGTAAGAAACGCAAACATGGTGCGTCATGAAAAAATCGAGTTGCCTGCGTCAAATATTAAAAAACAAATCGCTGAAATCCTTAAAAACGAAGGTTTCATTAAAAACGTTGAGTTCGTAGAAGATGATAAACAAGGTGTTTTACGTTTATTCCTTAAATATGGTCAAAACAACGAACGCGTTATCACAGGCTTAAAACGTATTTCTAAACCAGGTTTACGTGTCTATGCTAAAGCTGACGAAGTACCTAAAGTATTAAACGGTTTAGGTATCGCATTAGTTTCAACTTCTGAAGGTATCGTAACTGACAGAGAAGCAAGAAAACGTAACGTTGGCGGAGAAGTATTAGCATACGTTTGGTAATAAATAATTAAGGAGGTGCCCGTAAATGAGCCGTGTAGGTAAGAAAATTATTGAAATTCCTAGCGATGTTACAGTAGACATCAAAGGTAATACAGTTACAGTAAAAGGTCCTAAAGGTGAATTATCACGTACTATGGATCCTAGCATGACTTACAAATTAGAAGACAACACATTAGAAGTTGTACGTCCATCTGATTCTCAAAAAGACAGAACAGTTCATGGAACAACTCGTGCGTTAATTAACAATATGGTACAAGGTGTAGCTAAAGGTTTCGAAAAAACTTTAGAACTTATCGGTGTTGGTTACCGTGCACAATTGCAAGGTAGCAACTTAGTACTTAACGTTGGTTATTCTCACCCAGTTGAATTCAAACCAGAAGATGGTATCACATTCACAGTTGAGAAAAACACAACAGTTAAAGTTGAAGGTATTTCTAAAGAATTAGTTGGTGCTACAGCATCTAAAATCCGTGCCGTAAGACCACCAGAACCTTACAAAGGTAAAGGTATCCGTTACCAAGGCGAATATGTTCGTCGTAAAGAAGGTAAAACTGGTAAATAATAAATAACTCTCTAAAGAAAGGAGAATAAAGCATGATCAGCAAAATTGATAAAAATAAAGTACGCTTAAAAAGACATGCACGTGTACGTACAAACTTAACTGGTACTTCTGAAAAACCACGTTTAAACGTATATCGTTCTAACAAACACATCTATGCACAAATCATTGATGATACTAAAGGCGTAACTTTAGCTCAAGCATCAACTCAAGATAAAGATTTCGAAAATGAAACTGGTTCAAAAGTTGAATTATCAGCCAAAGTGGGCGAAGTAATCGCTAAGAAAGCAGTTGATAAAGGTATCACTGCAATCGTCTTCGACCGTGGAGGTTACTTATACCATGGACGTGTTAAAGCATTAGCAGATGCAGCACGTGAAAATGGCTTAGAATTTTAATCATAAAAGGAGGGACAAATAATGGCTCGCAGAGATGAAGAAAACAAAGAATTTGAAGAACGCGTTGTTACGATTAACCGTGTTGCGAAAGTTGTAAAAGGTGGACGTCGTTTCCGTTTCACTGCATTAGTAGTAGTTGGAGACAAAAATGGTCGTGTTGGATTCGGTACAGGTAAAGCACAAGAGGTACCAGAAGCGATCAAAAAAGCGGTAGAAGCTGCTAAAAAAGAATTAGTATCTGTAAACCGTGTTGAAGGTACAACACCACACACAATCACTGGCCGTTTCGGTTCAGGAAGTGTATTATTGAAACCAGCAGCACCTGGTACTGGGGTTATCGCCGGTGGACCAGTTCGTGCCGTATTAGAATTAGCAGGTATCACTGATATCTTAAGTAAGTCATTAGGTTCTAACACACCAATTAACATGGTTCGTGCTACAATCAATGGTTTAGAAAATCTAAAAAGTGCTGAAGAAGTTGCGAAGTTACGCGGCAAATCAGTAGAAGAATTATACAATTAAGGAGGGAAAATGAATAATGGCTAAATTACAAATTACCCTCACACGTAGTGTTATTGGTCGTCCAGAAACACAACGTAAAACTGTTGAAGCATTAGGTTTGAAAAAAACTAACTCTACAGTAGTTGTAGAAGACAACCCAGCTATCCGTGGACAAGTGAACAAAGTAAGTCACTTGCTAAAAGTTGAAGAATTAGACGCATAATTAGATAATATATAAGGAGGTGCCGTAATGAAATTACATGATTTACATCCAGCAGAAGGATCACGTAAAGAACGCAACCGCGTAGGTCGTGGTGCTGCTACAGGTAATGGTAAAACAAGTGGACGTGGTCAAAAAGGTCAAAAAGCACGTTCAGGTGGTAAAGTAAGACCAGGTTTCGAAGGTGGTCAATTACCATTATTCCGTCGTATCCCTAAACGCGGTTTCACAAACATCAACCGCAAAGAATACGCAGTTGTGAATTTAGACCAATTAAACCGTTTTGAAGAAGGTACAGAAGTTACTCCAGAACTTTTAATTGAAACTGGCGTAGTTAAAAACGCAAAAGCGGGTATCAAAGTATTAGGTAATGGTTCTCTAGAGAAAAAATTAACAGTAAAAGCACATAAATTCTCTGCATCTGCAGCTGAAGCAATTGATGCTAAAGGTGGAGCACACGAGGTGATCTAATGTTTGACACATTCGTAAACTTCTTTAAAACTAAAGAAGTGCGAAACAAGATCTTTTTTACGCTCGCAATGCTAGTTATTTTTAAAATAGGTACTTATATACCAGCGCCTGGAGTCAATCCAGCAGCGTTTGAAAGTCAACAAGGTTCTCAAGGTGTCACTGATCTATTGAATACATTCGGTGGGGGAGCCTTGAAGAACTTTTCCATTTTTGCAATGGGTATTATGCCCTACATCACTGCTTCAATCGTAATGCAGTTATTGCAGATGGATATAGTTCCTAAGTTTACAGAATGGGCCAAACAAGGTGACGTTGGTCGTAAGAAA
Source organism: Staphylococcus simulans (assembly GCF_003043455.1). GTDB lineage: Bacteria > Bacillota > Bacilli > Staphylococcales > Staphylococcaceae > Staphylococcus > Staphylococcus simulans_A. The sequence goes on from NZ_PZGG01000034.1 coordinate 12,772, forward strand.
TTAAACAACGTTACTCGCTACTTTGCGATACTTTTGGCATTCATCCAATCAATAGGGATGGCATTCCAATTCAATAACTATCTTAAAGGTGCATTGATTGTGGATCCTTCACCTATGAGTTATTTGTTGATTGCAATTGTATTAACAGCAGGAACAGCTTTCTTATTATGGTTAGGTGAACAGATTACACAATATGGTGTAGGTAATGGTATTTCCATTATTATCTTCGCCGGTATCTTGTCTACTTTGCCATCATCACTGATTCAGTTCTATCAACAAGCCTTTGTAGGGCAAAGTGATACAACAATCGCATGGTTGCAAGTAGCAGCATTAGTTATTGGTTTGATTTTACTAACAATGGGTGCTGTGTACGTATTACAAGCTGTTCGTAAGATACCTATTCAATATGCGAAAAAACAATCCGCTCAGCGTTTAGGACGTAATGCAACGTATTTGCCGTTGAAAGTTAACTCAGCAGGGGTTATCCCGGTTATCTTTGCTATGGCATTCTTCTTGTTACCGAGAACATTAACAATGTTCTTCCCTAAAGCAGACTGGGCGCAGCAAATTGCCAATACAGCCAATCCATCAAGTAACATCGGAATGGTAATTTATATTATCTTGATCATTGCATTCACTTATTTCTATGCATTTGTTCAAGTTAATCCAGAAAAAATGGCTGACAACCTTAAGAAACAAGGCAGTTACGTACCAGGTATCAGACCTGGCGAACAAACTAAAAAGTATATTACCAAAGTACTATATCGTTTAACTTTTGTTGGTTCTATTTTCTTAGCAGTTATCGCTATTTTGCCGATTCTTGCTACTAAATTTATGAACTTACCGCAATCGATTCAAGTCGGCGGTACAAGCTTATTGATCGTTATCGGTGTTGCTATCGAAACTATGAAGAGCTTGGAAGCACAAGTTAACCAAAAAGAATATAAAGGCTTTGGTGGTAGATAATTTGTAGGAGGGCAATATGAATATCATCTTAATGGGTTTACCTGGCGCAGGTAAAGGAACTCAAGCGAGTGAAATTGTTAAGAAATTCCCTATTCCGCATATATCTACAGGTGATATGTTTAGAAAAGCTATCAAAGATGAAACTGAATTAGGTAAAGAAGCTAAGTCTTATATGGACCGTGGCGAGCTTGTACCTGATGAAGTAACTGTGGGTATCGTCAAAGAAAGACTTTCTGAAGACGATGCGAAAAAAGGATTTTTATTAGATGGTTTCCCACGTACACTTGAACAAGCAGAAGCATTAAGTAAAATCATGACAGAACTTGGCAGAAAGATTGATGCAGTTATTAATATTGAAGTTCCGGAAGAAGAACTCATGAATCGTTTGACTGGACGTCGCGTTTGTGAAGTTTGCGGAACAACTTATCATCTTGTGTTCAATCCTCCAAAAGTGGATGGTGTTTGTGATCTTGATGGCGGTAAATTATACCAACGTGAAGATGACAATCCAGAAACAGTTGCAAAACGTTTAGAAGTTAACGTAAAACAGTCTAAACCTATCCTAGAATACTATGATAAAGAAGGCGTTTTGAAAAACGTTGACGGTTCTAAAGATATCCAAGAAGTAACTGGTTCAGTTATCGATATCTTGGAAGATCTTAAGTAATTCAACATTGCTGCTTGTATGTTGAATGAAGGCAGTCTGATATTGTTTGTCTCTCAGCCTAACGAATTATGAGTGACAGCATAACGATAATGATTCCCAAATTTTTGTTCAACGTAATGATACAAGGGCAGTATGTCTAACATTTTCCAATAGACATTAACTAATAATGCAAAAGGGGGAATTGTTCTAATGGCAAAACAAGATGTAATTGAATTAGAAGGTACAGTAACAGATACTTTACCAAATGCAATGTTTAAAGTAGAATTAGAAAATGGTCATGAAATTTTAGCACACGTGAGTGGTAAAATTAGAATGAATTATATTCGTATTCTACCTGGCGACAAAGTAACAGTAGAAATGTCTCCGTATGATTTAACTCGCGGAAGAATCACTTATCGTTATAAATAATTCGTCACTCCATTATTACAGGGAGGTATTAAAATGAAAGTAAGACCATCAGTAAAACCTATTTGCGAAAAATGTAAAGTCATTAAACGTAAAGGTAAAGTAATGATCATTTGTGAAAATCCGAAACACAAACAAAGACAAGGTTAATAAAAGAGAGGTGTAAAAAATATGGCACGTATTGCAGGAGTCGATATTCCACGCGAAAAACGCGTTGTAATTTCATTAACTTATATTTACGGTATTGGTAAATCAACTGCTGAAAAAATCGTAGCAGAAGCTGGAGTTTCTCCACAAACTCGTACTAACGAATTAACTGACGATGAATTAGGTCGTCTTCGTGAAGTTGTAGACAGCTACAAAGTAGAAGGTGACTTACGTCGTGAGCAAAACTTAAACATTAAACGTTTAATGGAAATCTCATCTTACCGTGGTATCCGTCACCGTCGTGGCTTACCAGTTCGCGGTCAAAAAACTAAAAACAATGCTCGTACACGTAAAGGCCCAGTTAAAACTGTAGCTAACAAGAAAAAATAATAGGTAAAGGAGGAAAATATTAATGGCACGTAAACAAGTATCTCGTAAACGCAGAGTGAAAAAGAATGTTGAAAACGGTGTGGCTCACATTCGTTCAACTTTCAACAATACAATCGTAACAATCACTGATGAATTTGGTAATGCATTATCATGGTCATCAGCAGGTGCGCTTGGTTTCAAAGGTTCTAAAAAATCTACACCATTCGCAGCACAAATGGCTTCAGAAACTGCTTCAAAAGCAGCTATGGAACATGGCTTAAAATCTGTAGAAGTAACAGTAAAAGGACCTGGTCCAGGCCGTGAATCAGCTATCCGTGCATTGCAATCAGCAGGTTTAGAAGTAACAGCTATTAGAGACGTTACTCCAGTACCTCATAACGGTTGCCGTCCGCCAAAATGTCGTCGCGTATAATATTATTGTCAAGAAATAGTTATTTTCCGCAGATCACTAAGATAAACTGTATCTTATAAGTCGACGTAACCAAGGAGGATATGTAAATAATGATAGAAATTGAAAAACCTAGAATTGAGACAATTGAAATTAGTGAAGATGCTAAATTCGGTAAGTTTGTTGTTGAACCACTAGAACGTGGCTATGGCACTACGCTAGGAAACTCCTTACGTCGTATCCTACTATCTTCATTACCAGGTGCAGCCGTTAAGTACATCGAGATTGAGGGAGTTCTACACGAATTCTCAGCAATTGAAAATGTGGTTGAAGACGTATCTACAATCATTATGAATATTAAGAAACTAGCTCTTAAAATTTATTCTGAAGAAGATAAAACATTAGAAATCGATGTTAAAGATGAAGGCGAAGTAACTGCAGCTGACATTACTCATGATAGTGATGTTGAAATTTTAAACCCAGAGCTTAAAATTGCTACAGTTGCTAAAGGTGGACATTTAAAAATCCGTCTTGTTGCGAATAAGGGTAGAGGTTACGCATTAGCTGAACAAAATAATACTAGTGATTTACCAATTGGTGTTATACCAGTAGACTCTTTATACTCACCAGTGGAAAGAGTTAACTATACAGTAGAAAATACTCGTGTAGGTCAAAGCAGTGACTTTGATAAATTAACATTAGATGTATGGACTGATGGATCAATCACTCCACAAGAATCAGTTTCATTAGCAGCAAAAATTATGACTGAACACTTGAACATCTTTGTTGGACTCACTGATGAAGCGAAAAACGCTGAAATCATGATTGAGAAAGAAGAAGATCAAAAAGAAAAAGTACTTGAAATGTCTATCGAAGAATTAGACTTATCAGTACGTTCTTATAACTGTCTAAAACGTGCAGGCATCAACAGCGTTCAAGAATTGGCTGACAAATCTGAAGCAGATATGATGAAAGTACGTAATTTAGGTCGTAAATCTTTAGAAGAAGTAAAATACAAACTTGAAGACTTAGGTTTAGGTCTAAGAAAAGAAGATTGATAAAGGTAAAGGAGGTTAACTCATGGGTTACAGAAAATTAGGTCGTACATCTGATCAACGTAAAGCAATGTTACGTGACTTAGCTACTTCATTAATCGTTAATGAGCGTATTGAAACAACTGAAGCTCGCGCTAAAGAATTACGCGGTGTGGTTGATAAATTAATCACTTTAGGTAAAAAAGGAGATTTAGCTTCACGTCGTCAAGCAGCTAGAATCGTTCGTGATGTTGAAATCTTAAACGAAGATGAAACTACACAAACAGCTTTACAAAAATTATTCGGTGAAATTGCACCTCGTTACACAGAACGCCAAGGCGGATACACTCGTGTACTTAAAGTAGGTCCTCGTCGTGGAGACGGTGCTGAAGCAGCAATTATCGAATTCGTTTAATTCCAACTTTAACTTGTAACAAAGCAACGATGATAAGTAGAAGCACACGATGGTGATGACATTGTGCGCTTATCATTGTACAAGTAAACACACTGAACTTATGAATATATAAAGCAAATGAGTGCAACGATAATGTTTGCCACATACAAATATTGTCTAGCTCAGAGTACCCCATTCACAGAACTTAATATTTTTTAAAGCGTGAACTCAATTATTGAATGGGGTGCGCGCTTTTTTATTTCGAAGCCCCTTTACTCTATATTGGTACAGGGGCTTTTGATACATAGTCTTGGATATACACATATCGTATATTCATGTACAATAAGTAGAGTGAAAATAAACAGAAGGGACAGGGTCATATTGAATATAGAGAATATTATTGAATTTGATGACGTGTCATTTCAATATCAAGGAGACGAATGGTTTACACTAAAAAATCTTTCTTTTGACATACCCAAAGGTAAATGGACTTCTATTGTCGGCCATAACGGTTCAGGAAAATCAACCATTGCGAAACTGATGATGGGCATGATGCCGTTTCAAAAAGGCGAGATTCGTGTAAACGGTCGAGCGATGACACCTGATAATTTATCAGATATTCGTCAACACTTAGGAATCGTCTTTCAAAATCCAGAGAACCAATTCGTAGGTTCTACAGTTCAATATGATGTTGCATTCGGTTTAGAAAACTTCGAAGTCCCTTACGAAGAAATGCATCAAGCTGTCCCGCAAGTATTAAAAGAAGTTGAAATGTATGCGCAACGCAACCATGAACCACAGGCTTTATCAGGTGGGCAAAAACAACGTGTTGCGATTGCTGGTGTATTAGTGTTGAGCCCGGATGTAATAATCTTAGATGAAGCTACATCTATGTTAGATCCTGAGGGTAAACAATCTCTTATGCAACTAGTCAGACATTTGAACACTGAAAAAAATGTGACAATTATTTCAATTACTCATGATTTAACAGAAACATTAGATTCTGATTATATGATTGTGATGAACCGTGGAGAGGTGTATGAAAAAGGAACACCAGAAGCAATTTTTGAGAAAGGAGCATCATTAACAGAAATTGGTTTGGATTTACCATTCCCAATGCGTATTAATACATTGCTTGGCAACCCATCTGAGTTTCTGACATATGATGCACTGGTGGCACGTTTATGAGTATAAAGTTTAACGACGTCACATATGTGTACCAAAAAGGGACACCTTTTGAATACGAAGCTTTACATCAAATCAATACTGAGTTTGAACCTGGACATTATTATGCGGTTATTGGTCAGACGGGTTCAGGAAAGTCTACATTGATTCAACATTTTAATGGCTTGTTAAAGCCTTCTTACGGCGCCGTAGCGCTTGATGATTTAGTTCTGAAGGCAAAGACTAAGGATAAAGCGATTCGTCCTATGAGACAGCGTGTAGGGCTTGTCTTTCAATTTCCAGAATCTCAACTCTTTGAAGACAGTGTAGAACGTGAAATTCTCTTTGGTCCTAAGAACTTCAATATGAATTTAGAGAAAGTAAAAGACTATGCGTATCGTTTACTGATGAAATTAGGGTTTGATCGTGATGTGATGAGTAAATCACCATTTCAAATGTCTGGGGGTCAAATGCGCAAGATTGCGATTGTTTCTATTCTTGCGATGGATCCTGACATCATCGTTTTAGATGAACCGACAGCAGGTTTAGATCCACATAGCCGAAAACAAGTGATGGATTTATTAAAACAGTTGCAGCAAGAAGGGAAGACTATCGTACTGGTAACTCATGACATGAACGATGTTGCACAATATGCAGACCGTATTAAAGTCTTGCAACAAGGCACACTTGTTTATGAGGGAACACCAAGAGAATTGTTCAGCAATCTTCAGCGTATTAATGATTATTCATTAGATTTACCTGACATTGTGCAGCTTCAAAGAGATTTTGAACACAAACATCAAACCAAACTATCTGACACAGCATTAACTGATGAAGAGTTTATTGAACTCTATAGGGAGTGGCAGCGAAATGAAAAATAAGTTTATCATTGGTCGCTATTTACCTCTGGATTCAATTGTACATCGTATGGATCCTAGAGCTAAATTAGCTTTTGTCTTTTTCTATATTGTTTTAGTCTTTTTCTGTCATAGCTTCCCGATGTATGGTTGGATGTTGTTAGTGTTATTAATATTTATGTATTGCGGTAAAATCAAACTGTTTTATTTATTAAAAGGATTAACCCCGATACTGTTCTTTCTAATTTTTACGTTTTTAATGCACTTGTTTTTAACTAAAGGCGGAACTACGTTGTTCAGTTGGAAATTTATTTCGATTGACTCAGGTGGTATTAAAGAAGGTATTTTTATCTCAATGCGATTAATGTTTATTATGATGGCTTCAACTATCATGACTTTAACAACAAATCCAATCGCATTAACAGACGCCTTTGATAAAATTTTATCGCCGCTTAAAGTCGTAAAAGTGCCTGTACAACAATTAAGCATGATGATGTCCATCGCGTTACGTTTTATCCCAACATTAATGGAAGAGTTGGATAAAATTATTTTGGCACAAAAATCACGTGGATCTGAAATCAGTTCAGGTTCAATGGGACAAAGAATCAAAGCATTTATTCCATTATTGATTCCATTATTTATTTCTGCTTTCCAACGTGCAGAAGATTTAGCAATTGCGATGGAAGTACGTGGATATGATGTAAAATCAAAGCGTACAAGCTTTCGTAAACTAGAATGGCATTGGAAAGATACTTTGCTGATCAGTTCATTAATTCCAATTGCGATTATATTATTTGTATTAAAATATTTAGGAGTGTAGACGTGTGCGTATTTTAGTTAATATAGCTTATCAAGGCAGTAACTTCTTAGGCTTTCAGATACAGCAGCACGGGAGAACCGTGCAACAACAATTTGAAAAGATTTTAAAACGTATGCATAAGCGTCATGTACGTATTCATCCTTCAAGCAGAACAGATAGAGGGGTGCATGCGATAGAACAATATTTTCATTTTGATACAGAACTGGATATCGCACCTGAGCAATGGCAATATGCGATGAATAGCGCGCTTCCTGACGACATTTATGTCAAAGAGGTATCTATTGTCGATGACGACTTTCATTGCCGCTATGACTGCGTAGGAAAGCGATATCGCTATATGGTGTATCAAAGTGCACATCGTGATGTCTTTATGAGCGGTTTAAAAACTTATAATAATTATGACTTAGATTTAGATAAAATGAATCAAGCGGCACAACAATTTATCGGTACGCATGATTTTACTGGTTTTTGTTCACAAAAAACCGAAGTAGAAAGCAAAGAACGTACACTGTATCAAAGTGAAATTATTAAAACAAAAAATGGCTTTGACTATGTTGTGACTGGCTCTGGTTTTCTATATAATATGGTACGTGTGTTAGTCGCGTTTTTAATCGAAGTCGGCAAAGGTAAGCGATCATCAGACGAAGTTCCAAGCTTATTAGAAGCGAAAGATCGCAATCAAGTACCGTTCACTGCACCCGCAGAAGGTTTATATCTAGAGAAGATATATTTATCACCAGAATCATTGATACAAGACTTTGGTTCAGATATAAAAATTCATCGCAAAAAATCATTGCAAAATGACTGATTCGTATTGACAAATTTACTAATAAATTATACGATTATATGCGGTATTGTTTTATATCACCCCACGATAAGCCCCGGAAACTTATTGTGTTACTAGATATAGAAGCAAAGTCGAAACGAAATCAACAATCTGAAATTATCTGAGCTTTGAATCGTAACATTGATTTTTTAAAAAGCAACTCAACACGCAGTTATTATTAGGAGGACAATTATTATGCGTCAAACATTTATGGCTAATGAATCAAACATTGAGCGCAAATGGTATGTTATTGATGCGGCTGGCCAAACACTAGGTCGTTTATCATCAGAAGTAGCAACTATTTTACGCGGAAAACATAAAGTAACTTACACACCACACGTTGATAACGGTGACTATGTAATCATCATCAACGCTGGACAAATCGAAATGACTGGTAAAAAAGAATCTGACAAAGTTTACTACCGTCACTCAAACTACCCAGGTGGTATTAAATCAATCACAGCTGGTGAATTAAAAGAGAAAAACCCAGCACGTTTACTTGAAATTTCAATTAAAGGTATGTTACCAAGCAACCGTTTAGGCGAAAAACAAGGTAAAAAATTATTTGTATATGGTGGCGCTGAACATCCACACGCTGCACAACAACCAGAAAACTACGAGTTACGTGGTTAATTAGAAGGAGGAAATTACATTGGCACAAGTTGAATATAGAGGCACAGGCCGTCGTAAACACTCAGTAGCACGTGTACGTTTAGTACCAGGCGAAGGTAACATCACTGTAAACGGTGTTGACGTACGTGAATATTTACCATTCGAATCATTAATCTTAGACTTAAACCAACCATTCGAAGTTACAGAAACTCAAGGTAACTACGACGTTTTAGTTAACGTTAACGGTGGCGGTTTCACTGGTCAAGCACAAGCTATCCGTCACGGTATCGCTCGTGCATTATTAGAAGCAGATCCTGAATACAGAAGTTCTTTAAAACGCGCTGGATTACTTACTCGTGACCCACGTATGAAAGAACGTAAAAAACCAGGTCTTAAAAAAGCACGTCGTTCACCACAATTCTCAAAACGTTAATTGTTGGACAAACGATTACTATTATACAAACACTTCCCAAGTTTGGGGAGTGTTTTTTTATGTCTTAAAACTTATTTACATAGAATCTTTTTGAAGACTTTTCATTGCCCGTAACTTTTCATATCATTAATTCATACAGGCTTTCAATTCTATACAATAAGTTGTGTGTGATATGATTAATTTAAATAGAAGGAGGCGGAAACATTGCACGAAAAAGTAGATATTTTGGTCACATTGAATGAAAACTATTTAAAGCCATTAAAAGTTATGTTGTTATCATTACATGATACGAACCCGCATTTATCATTTAAAGTTTGGTTGGTTCATGAGAAAATACCACAAAATAAACTAATACAGTTAGAAGAATTATTGTCATCATTTAATATGGAATTAGAAGAAGTTAAAGTACCACCCAATTATTTTGGAAATGCGAAAACAGTGGAACGTTATCCCCAAGAAATGTACTTTAGATTAGCATGTGGTGAGTTACTGCCTGAAACAGTGACAAAAGTACTTTATTTAGATCCGGATATTTTAGTGATTAATAAAATAGATGATTTATGGCACTTGGATTTAGAAGGGAATATTTTTGCGGCAGCGACACATGAAGGATTTACTAAGTTTTCACAAGGCATGAATAATTTGCGCTTAGGTACAAAACAGGGCCAAGTATATTTCAATTCAGGGGTCATGTTGATTGATGTAGAAAAAGCAAGACAAGAAATAAGCATGGATGACATATTTAATTTTATAGAGAAAAATAACCAATACTTATTATTACCTGATCAAGATGTTATGAATAGTTTGTATGGTGATAAGATTAAAGAAATACCAGAAGAAATTTGGAATTATGACACCAGACAAGCAAATATGTATTATACAAAAAGTGTAGGTGAGTATGATACACATTGGGTTGCTTATCATACTGTGTTCTTACATTTTTGCGGTCGTCCAAAACCATGGGATATCAAAAGCAACAGTAGATTTACAATGTTATACCTTCAATATCAAAAAAGATTAGAACTGCTTGAAAATCCAAATAATTAATTAGAAATCAATACTTGAAAGAAGGGGACATCATGAAAAAAATCATCAGAAGTATTGCGAAATGTAAAATGTGTGGAGATATTATTGAATCTACACATAGGCATGAAATGGTCAATTGTAAATGTGGTTGTATCTTTTTGGATGGCGGAACAGATTACCAAAGAGTATTGTGGAACCCTCAAGAAAGTAAAGGAAGTAAAATGGAAGATTACATTGATTTGAGTTTAACAATATATGAAGAAGATGATGAGGAGGACGAAAATAAAAAAGAATGAGAATATACTTTGTCAGACATTCATTAAGAGATAATAGTGTGAAAGAAGATGTCATTGCGCCTTTAACTGCAGAAGGATTGAAGAAGGCAGAAACATTGGCGTCTTTTTTTGAAGATAAAAATATTGAACAGATATATGCCAGTCCTTATCGTCGTGTGATGGAAACTGTATTACCTACAGCACAAAGATTGAAGTTGCTAATTAATAAAGATGAGGGTTTGCGAGAAAGAAAAATAGGGCGTTGGGTAGAAGACTTTTATGAATTTGCGGAAAAGCAGTGGCAAGATTTTGACTATAAGCTAGAGAATGGTGAGTCATTAAATGAAGTTCAAGATCGTATCGTTCAAACATATCACCGCATTATAGAAAATAATGAGGCACAAACGTTATTAATATGTGGCCACGGTACCGCAATGTCACTATTATTTAATCACGTAACAAATGGAGAATTTGATTATGAAGACTTTCTACAAATGAAAATGCCTTCTATCTACTTGTTTGAGACGAAATCGCAAGTGTTAACACACATTCAGTGATTTAAAACAAAAAATTCAGTGAATATGCTAATATCTACACTAATATAAAGCAGTTATACTAGAAGAGATGAAATATAAGAATTGCAGGTGTTTGTGATGTTTAATATTAGTTCAGTTTCAAATGAAGTTAAAGAAGAAGTTAAGGGACTCATTGATCAACATATACATCAAGAAGATATTACTGACATGTTAATAGAATTCTCTCAAAACGTATCAAGCAGTAAAATAACAGAAGCACTTAGACAGCTTTACTTTATAGAAAAATTTACTTCTATGTTAGAAATAGAACGATTTGTCTCAACGTATGAAAAGGTGACAAAACAATCACTGACAGAAATCACACTTTCAAATGATAAAACGCACCCATTGAATATCTTCCAACAAGAAATCAGTGTGTTTAAGTCATTGCTTCAAGAAACGGCTGCTTTGTTAGGTAAAGTAGAAGAGAGTGAAATAGAAGCGGTTGAATTATTTAAGGAGAAGGTACAAGCAATTTCAGGTTTGATTCCGCATTTTAACCGTAAAGAAAAGATTATCTTTCCTGTTATTGAACGCAGAGGCGAGTATATTTTACCTAGAAAAATGTGGGCGGATGATGATGTAATTCGTTTTGCGTTGAATAAACTACAAAAACGTGTAGCTAAACTTGAAGAAGTAGAATGGCGACATATTCAAAATGCTTATACTGAATTAGAAAGCAGTTTAACGGACATGTTACGTCAAGAAGAGATACTATTCATTCCACTAATGCAGGAAGACATCAGTGCAGTTGAGTGGCAACAAATTGCGCAAGAAAGCAGTGCTTTTGGCTATGCGATAGAGATTAATGAGACATGGCAAGATTCTGAAATAGAGTCAACGTCTATTGATGTACAATATGATGCAAAACAAGGACAACAGAATCTACGCTTTGGTGGAGGTTTCTTAACGACAAAAGAAGCGGATCTTATTTTAAATAACTTGCCAGTCGAGATTACCTTTGTTGATAAAAATGGCACGTTTAAGTATTTTAATGATTTAGTTGAAGCGTCTGACATGATGTTTATCCGTACACCTATCTCTATCGGAAGAAATGTGGCCAATTGTCATCCACCGAAAAGTTTAAGCAAAGTCATGCAGATTATTCGTGATTTGAAAACGAAACAAAAAGATTCTGAATCTATGTGGTTTAAAAAAGGCAACCAATTCATTTATGTCACATACAAAGCTTTGTTTGATGAAAGCGGTGAATACATTGGTATTTTAGAATATGTACAAGATATTCAACCATTCTTTGATTTACCACAAAAGTTCAAACGAGATGCGACTAAACAATAAACGTTAATTAATTATAAAATGAACAACCCACGAGTCCAGTATTGATTCGTGGGTTGTTTATTTGTCGTATTCTTTTTTAAAGAAATGGTAAGAATTTTGACCAATAAGTAATCAGGTATAACGGAAAGTTCATACAGACATGAATTAATATCAGTAAGTAGATGTTGCGATATTTTGCCCAGAAAAAGCCGAGAAATATCCCAGCAAGCGCATGTGTAACCAACGCTTGTGCTGACAATTCTAAAAGATTACCTTGTCCCTGTATGCCCGCATGCCATAAAGACCACAGTAATGTGCTGATACATATAGAAGTAACTATACCTAAATGTTCTAAACGTGTTTGTAGCCATACGCGGTAAAATACTTCTTCTAATACTGCATTCATTAATATTGAAATGCCCGCAAATATAAGGACGAAAAGATAAGGCTCATCATAAGAGATATGTGCAATGTTGTTTAAAGGACTAAAATAGAGCACTAACCAAATCACATAGACGATAGGTGAAAGAGACCATTCAATAGCTCGATTAGCTTTTGAAAGTACGGATAGTTTTTCGCGCTTAATAACCCATAAAGGAATCAACAGTAATAACACAAATTTATAAATGTAAAAGAGTTCAAAGTAAGGTTTAGGTGTAAGAAAAACACACACGATATATAAAACTCCTAATATAAGTAAAATACGTTCAGATTTTAAAGGCTTTTGAATAAGCGGTTGAAATTTATGATGCAAAGGTAAAACAAATAGCACAACAAGTGGAATGAGATAGATTAACCAAATATTTATAAAATGCGTTTTATCTTGGGTGTCAGCACTGGTTTGAATCAATCCTTGTTGTGTGACTTGTACATATAAAGCTGAAATTAAAACTAATAAAAAAGTAAGAATAGGGATCAACAATCGTAGCATGTTTTTCTTCATGGCGTTCTCCTTAGTATTAATTTGTAAAAGCATTTAAATAATAATACCCAATTTTATTTAATTTTGGTCCTTTAAACGTAAAAAATCCTCAAACCAACAAGATTTGAGGATTAAAGAATTATACGAATGTCTGTAGTAGAAAAAATTATTATTTAAAGTTTGCTTGAAGATACTCATAAATCGCATCTGTATCAGTCAATTTAAAGAATTTTTCTAATTCAGCTTTATCTTGTTTTTCAAAGAACACGATAAGGTCTGATAATAAATGAACTTGATTTGCTTTTGTACCGTTTAAAATCACAAATAAGAATTCTACAGGTAAATCTTTATGAGGTGAACTCATGTTTTGGAATACGATAGGGTTAGTTAATTTAACAGGTACAATTTTAGTCGTATTTACAAATTCAGGTTCAGTATGTGGTACTGCTACATTAGGGTATGTTTCACTGATATTTGATAAGCTTAAGGCTGTTGGGTAATTTTTTTCACGATCTAAAACATGTTCTAAGAAATTATCTTTTACATAACCTGCTTTTAATAATGC
>NZ_PZGG01000035.1 GCF_003043455.1 Staphylococcus simulans
ATATTAACCTATTATGATTCATAAAATATAAAAGAGCCAACAAAACCTTTTTTGCAACAAAACGATTAACATCTTTATATTTTTATTTACAAAAAAATATTTTTCAAATAAAAAAGCATCAGCTACATTCAATTAAGAAGTATTCACTGATACTTTATTATCGTTTTAACTATAAACTACTTACCATTAATTCTGCTTGTTCAACTACTTGTTTTACTGCATCCTTTTCCAAATCTGGTGGATAACTGTATTTTTTTAATAGACGTAAACAGCTTAGCGTATTTTGGTTTTATTAATGTATAACAGATCACATATAAGTTAAAATAATGCGGGGTTTTAATGTTTAACTATAACAATTAGGTCTTCTCCGAAAGTTATATAATATTACTTAGCAAAGGAAAATCAAGTTTAGACTACTTCCTTCCACTTACATTTTTATATTTATTAAATCATAAAATGCATTCTCTGATAAGATTTGTAAATCTTGTCCTTCTAAAATATACTTTTCTGCTTTTCTTAACTTTGTGCTCTTATTACCTTTAACATTTGTAGTGTAGTCAAAATTACCTAATATCAGATAGTTAGTTTTCTTAGTAACACCATTAGCATTAATTCCACCGATATCTGCTATTGTTTGCATCGCTTCTTTTCTTGTCATATATTCTAATTTTCCAGTTAAAACACATACTTTATCATAAAGTAAATTATTAACTTGAATTTTACTAGTATCTCCTACTATATCTTTTGCATTTAAACTTGATGACTTTTTACAAAACTCTATAAAGCTTTGTATTGTTCCATATTCTTTTATAGCGACTTCTCTAAGACTCTCAAAAATTTTAAATGTTAATTCTGCATCAAATGCCGCTCTATGTGCACTACTATATTCAAAATTAAAATATGTAGCTATATCTTTTAATTTATGATGCTTTAACTCTGTTAATAATCTTCTTGATATTCTCAATGTATCCACAAAATCATTATCAAACTTGATATTGTGAACTCGTAATAAGCTATCATATATGAAGTTAATATCAAAATGTGCATTATGTGCTATTACAATAGAGTCGTTGATGAAATTATAAAAATCAATCATCACTTCTTCTTCAAATCGCGCTTCTTCTAACATCTTATTTGTGATACCAGTTAATTCTGTAATGAAACTATCTATTGGATATTGTGGATTGATTAATTCTTGAAATCTTTCTTGTTCTATACCATCTTTATATTTGATAGCAGCAACTTCTATAATTGCATCAACCTGTGTATCAAAACCCGTTGTTTCAATATCAATCACAACATAAGACTCAGGAAAATTTAATGTATTCTTCCCTTTTTCTCTATGTACTAGTGTCTTTGTAGTTATACTATTAATTCCTATTGAAATTTCCAATCTACATTTCAGTCCTCACTTTCTTTATATCTAATTTAAATGAATTTAATCGTTTTAGCCAGAAAATATATTGCTTACTCATTTAATTTTACTTTAAGCAAAAAATCCCTTGAAACGACGAAGTCATTTCAAGGGATTTTCTATTGAATATTAAGTTTGCTTTTATTTACGCATCTCTTGTGCGGATATCTTCAAGGATTTCCTCAAAGTAATCTGGAAGAGGTGCTTTTCTTTCGATATATTCACCAGTTACTGGATGTGTGAAGCCGATGACACCTGCATGAAGTGCTTGACCACCAATATCCATTGTTTTTTTCGGTCCGTATTTCGGATCGCCTACTAATGGATAACCAATGTATTTCATGTGTACACGAATTTGGTGGGTACGTCCTGTTTCAAGTTCGCATTCTACTAATGTGTAGTTGTTAAAGTGTTCTAACACATTAAAGTGTGTAATCGCATCTTTACCATCATCTACAACATCCATAGCTTGACGGTCTACTTTATTACGACCGATTGGCGCATCGATTGTACCGTAGTCATGTGGTATATTACCATGAACTAATGCAGTATATTTACGCGTTACAGTTTTGTCCATGAGTTGTTCAACTAAACCTCTATGCGCAATATCGTTTTTCGCAACCATTAATAAACCTGATGTATCTTTATCGATACGGTGGACAATACCGGGTCTGATTTCACCATTTATACCGCTTAAATCTTTAATTTGATACATTAAACCATTTACAAGCGTTCCGCTGTAATGTCCTGGTGATGGATGCACAACCATACCTTTAGGTTTATAGACAATTGCTACATCTTCATCTTCATAATAAATGTCTAAGTCCAAGTTTTCAGGTTGAATATCCGCTTCAACCGTCTCCTTCTCCGTCACTTGAACTTGATCATTCTTCTTCATTTTATAATTCGCCTTCACCACTTTTTGATTCACTTCAACCAAGCCTTCTTTAATCCAATCTTGGATTTGGCTACGTGACCAATCAGAGTTTTGTTCAGGCAAGAATTTATCTATACGTTGTCCAACGTGTTCATCTTCTGTAATCTGATAATCAAATTGAGTCATTTCAACACTCCTTTACTTCACTTTATTTTTCTTCGAATCAAACAACAACAAAATCAAAATTAAAATGACACCGACAGTCAAACTAGAATCCGCAACATTAAAAATCGGGAAATCATAACCAAAAATATACGTATCAATAAAATCGACCACTTCACCATTTTTCATACGATCGATGAAATTACCTAACGCACCGGCAAATAATAAACTGATTGCCATCTGCATCCAGAAATGACCTCTTGCCTCTTTAATATAGAAATAAGTGAGCAGTCCTAATACAATAATCGTAACTAAAAAGAAAAAGCCCATCTTACCGCTGAGTATACCCCAAGCAGCTCCTGTATTACGATGAGAAGTAATGTTTAAAAATCCTGGAATGACTGAATATGAGTCGCCTACTGACATTGTTTTTACAATATATGCTTTAGTAAATTGATCTAAAATCAGTACTGCTAACGTTACAAATAACGTGGCACCGATGAAATATGATTTTCTCATGTCTTCCTCCTTGAAGCAGCCAGCTCATCTATTGTGTCATCACAATCATGCATACTGACCTTTCACTTCTTCATAACAACATTGTATATTATAACAAATTGCCAGTAGAACAGATACTAAAATTATCAATTAAGCTTCTTTAGTATCTTGTGCCTTTGGATTCTCTTTTGGATGAATATAATGATAGTTTTGAACTTGTTGTGGTTGAATCGTACGTGAAGTTACTTTGTGAGGCGCAACATAATTCATTTCAGTCACATATAATGAGCCATCGTCATTCACATGTTCAATATATGCGACGTGACCTTCTTCACCTCTTGGTGATTGTAAGAGTGATGAGGCTTTAGGTTGTTGATTCACTGTGTAACCCGCTTCTTTCGCTTTCTCTGCCCAGTACTTCGCATCTCCCCAACTTTTACCAATCATATTACCGTCATCTTTTACTTTCTCAAAAACATAATCCGTACATTCTCCATCATCATATGGATTAAATGCCATAGGATCTGGTTTCATCTGTTCGATATAATGTTCAATGTCATCTTGATGGTCAACTGCCACATACGTTGCTCCACCAAGTACGACCAGCATAACACCTGCTGAAATTAGTTTTTTCAATGATTATCAAACTCCTAGATAATTAAATCGAAATGCGATACCGTCCGGTCCTTTAAGCCAAATATGTGTTGTTTCTGGATAATGAAAATCAACTAATGTTAAACCATGCGTATCATCATTTTCCATCCGCTGCATACTAGACATCCAATGATTGACAGCTAAAGTATGATGATAACCGTTTGATGACATAAAGAGTGATGATTTATTCACAAAAGAAGATTCTTCTAAACCAAAATGCGCTAAATAATAATCTTTCACTTCAGAAATACGCACCGTCTTCAAATGTAAATTACCGATCATACTGTCATCTGGAATCCCTTGCCATCCATCACGTGAACGTAAGTTCATCAGTTTTGAGGCATATAAATGTCTTGTATCCATAATCACACGATTTTCTTTATCAAAGTCCCACGTTTCTTCCGGTTGATCTGCATAAAATTCAAAGCCGTTACCTTCAGGGTCTGTAAAATATAATGACGTACTGACATTATGTTCCGCACCGTTTAACGGGATTTCATGTTCTGTTAAGTGTGCCATTAAATCCGCTAGATGCGCATGCGAACCTAAGCGAATGCCGATATGAAATAATCCTGCTTCTGATACCAATGGCTCTCTGCCATCATCTATTTGATGTAACGTAATGCGATGTTTTGAATCTCCTACTTCGTATTGAATAGAAGTATACGTTTCATTAATCACATTAAATCCTAATATCTCTTCATAAAAATGTTTTAAGTTTTCTTTATCTCTTACATTCAACGTCACTCCATTGACGTAATGTTTTTCTCCTAACTGACGCAATGCCGTCGCTCCTTTCTGTCTATTTTCATTGACGTTCCATAAGCGTAATACTCATTATACCGAGTTTTCGACTGAAATACTTAGGATTGGCTCACAGTCTATACACTGAAAAAAGCACTCTGAGGATTAGTCAGAGTGCTTCATTTTTACTTTAAGCTTAGTTTTAACTGTGTTTGATTTATAAAGATTTTACAACTTCTTGGCAACGTGGGCATAAGTGATCTAAGCCGTTTGCTGAGCCAAGTTCAGTGCTGTAGTTCCAGCATCTTTCACATTTTTCACCGTCAGCGTGAACAACTTTGATATTGCCATGATAGTATTCAGTACCATCTTCAACTTTATCTTCTACTTCCACTTGTGACACGATGAATAATTGTTGTAAGTTGTCAAAGTCTTTTAAGAAGCTTGTCGCATCGAAGTGTTCGTTGCTTCCGATGATGACTTTCGCTTCTAATGATTTACCGATAACTTTGTCATTACGTGCACTTTCTAAAGCACGGTTGACATCGTCACGTAATTTCATGAATGTGTTCCATTTTTCAAGTAATGCTGTGTCTGGTTCAACCACTTTAGGCATATTTGCTAAATGTACACTTTCTTCTTCTACATGAGGAATATATGACCAAACTTCTTCAGCTGTATGCGCTAAGATTGGTGCTAGTAATTTAGTCATGCCGACTAAGATTTGGTAAAGTACTGTCTGCATACTGCGACGTTTTGGTGAATCTTGTTTTTCGATATATAAGATATCTTTACCGTAATCTAAGTAGAAGTTACTTAACTCAACGTTGATGAAGTTTTGAACTTCTTGATAGATATTTAAGTAGTCGAAATTATCATAATGTTTGATGATATTCGCTGTGAATTCACGTAAACGATTTAATAAATAACGATCTACTTCTAATAAGTCTGCTTCATCCAACGCATCTGTGCTTGGATTAAAGTCATTAACGTTACCTAACATGAAACGTAATGTGTTACGGATTTTACGATAAACATCCGCAGTTTGTTTTAAGATTTCATCAGAGATACGTACGTCAGATAAGTAGTCTACACTGCTCACCCATAGACGTGCGATATCTGCACCTTTTTGTTTTACGATTTGATCAGGTACGATAACGTTACCTAATGATTTACTCATTTTCTTACCTTCTCCGTCCATAACGAAACCATGTGAAAGTAAGAATTTATAAGGTGATTGACCACGTGTCGCAACTGCAGTTGTGATAGAAGAGTTAAACCAACCACGATATTGGTCACTACCTTCTAAGTAAAGGTCAGCTGGGAATGATAATTCTGGTCTTGTTTCTAATACACCACGGTGTGATGAACCTGAGTCGAACCAAACGTCCATGATGTCTTCTTCTTTTGTGAATTCACCATTTGGACTGCCTGGGTGAGTAAAGCCTTCAGGTAATAAGTCTTTCGCATCACGTTCGAACCATACATTTGAACCATATTTTTCAAATAAGTTCGCCACATGATAGATAACTTCTTTATCCATGATGATGTCGCCATTTTCAGCGTAGAAGACTGGAAGTGGTACACCCCATACACGTTGACGTGAGATAACCCATTCGCCACGGTCACGAATCATGTTGTAGATACGTGTTTTACCCCAGTCGACTTTGAAGTGTGTTTCTTCAATTGCGTCTAAGATATCTTGACGTACTTTACTGATTGAAGCGAACCATTGTGGTGTCGCACGGAAGATAACCGGTTTTTTCGTACGCCAGTCATGTGGGTAACTATGTGTGATGAATTGTAATTTTAATAAAGAACCATTTTCTTTAAGTAAATCTGTGACAGCTTTATTGGCTTTGTCATAGAACATACCTTCGAATTGACCGCCTTCTTCAGTGAAGACCCCTTTATCATCTAATGGGCTGATAACAGGTAAACCATATTTTTGACCGACAATATAGTCATCTTCCCCGTGTCCAGGTGCTGTATGAACGGCACCAGTACCAGCATCAGTTGTAACGTGTAGACCGTTGATTACTAATGATACACGGTCAACGAACGGATGTTGTGTTTCAACATATTCTAATTCTTTACCAGTAAATGTTTTTTCAAGTTCGATTGCGTCTTTATCCCAATCTAATGCTTCAGCAACTTCTTCTACTAAGTCAGTACCTACAACATATTTTTCACCGTTCACTTTATATTGACCATATTTTAATTCTGGGTGAACTGTGATCGCAACGTTTGAAGGTAATGTCCAAGGTGTAGTTGTCCAGATAATGAATTTCGCATCTTCGTCTACAACACCTTTGCCGTCTTTAACGTCAAATGCCACATAGATAGATGGTGAACGTTTATCATGATATTCGATTTCCGCTTCAGCTAATGATGATTCACTTGAAGGTGACCAGTAAACTGGTTTTTTACCTTTATAGATTAAACCACGGTCAGCCATTTCTCCGAATAAACGGATTTGTGCTGCTTCATATTCAGGTTTTAATGTGATGTATGGATCGTTAAAGTCACCATTCACACCTAAACGTTTGAAGTCTTTCTTTTGAATATCGATTTGCTCTAAAGCGAATTCCTTACATAACTCACGGAATTCAGATACAGGCATTTCTTTACGCTTAACACCTTTTTTCGTTAACGCTTGTTCAATTGGTAAACCATGCGTATCCCAACCAGGAACATATGGTGAATAGTAACCTTGCATTGATTTATAACGTACGATAAAGTCTTTTAAAATTTTATTTAAGGCATGTCCCATGTGCAAGTTACCGTTCGCATACGGTGGACCATCATGTAAAATGTAAGTTTCATTTCCCTTATTTTTTTCTAAGATTTTATGATATAAATCTTGTTCGTCCCATTGTTTTTGGATTTCTGGTTCTTTCTTTGGTAATCCCCCTCGCATTGGGAAGTCTGTTTTCGGCATCAATAGCGTTTCTTTGTAGTTCATTAATTTTCACTCCTTAAAATATAAAAAAGAACTCTAAGTTCAATTAACAGGGACGATTAACCGCGGTACCACCCTGATTAACTCAACTTAGAGTTCTCTTCATTCTTACCTATATGATTGGATAAAACAGTGATATAAGAATTAAACATATATTAGGCTCGCACCATCCCTAACTCGCTGTCATGTGATATGTTAACTTAATTCTTACGCGTCTGTTTTATAAAATACAAATATTATTTTTGTTCTTTATCTGCTTCGTTTTGTGCAGGTGTGCCGTCTTGCGCTTCAGCTTGTTGTGCTTGCGCTTGTTGTTTCTCTTGTTCAGTCACATCATTTTGATGTAAATGTTGGAAGTTTTCTTCTGTGACTTGTTGTGCATCTAAGTCATAGTTTAATAAATAATCCCAATCATCATTTTTCAATAAATCTAACTGAGCTTCCACTAACATACGGAAACGAGAACGGAAAATTTTAGATTGACGTTTCATATCTTCTGTTTGGAATGATAAACGTCGTGCTTTTTCCACACCATCATTCACAATGCGATCTGCTTCAGCTTTTGCTGTCGCAATAATCGCTTCTGCTTCTTTTGTCGCAGCCATTTTTGTTTCTTGACTAGCTGCTTGTGCTTGAACTAAAGCGTCACTTACTGATTGTTGTACTTCTTTGTACGCTTTTAAGTTGTTTTCTTTTTCTTCTACAACTGTTTCCAATTGTTTTTTCTGTTCTTTTAAATGTTCAATTTCTTGACTGAGTTGGCTTAAATAATCAGCGACTTCAGTGGGTTCAAGGCCATTCTTAATTCTAGAAAATTCTTTGTTTTTAATTTCATTCGGTGTAAAAGACATCTTATATTGTCCTCCTTAATCATACACTATTTGAATAAAGTTTCATATACTATGCGCAGTTTGTCTTTCTTTGTTTTATGACCGATTTCAGTCACTCTCGCACGGCCATGTCCTTGTATCGACAGCAAATCTCCAGGTTCTAGTTGGAAATCTGGACGTTCAATAATTGTATGATTCACTTTGATACGTTTCTTTTCAATATATTGTTTCGCAATTGAACGCGATTTACGAATCATTTCCTTCAACACAACATCTAAGCGCATCGCGCTGACCGTTGCTTGATGATGCGTCCAATCCTCTTTTGATTGTATCATATCTTCTAGTGGTACTTCATGCAGTTTGACCGGTACACCCTTGATTCGCTTTAATTCCAACATTATATACGATTTAATATTCTTTGTCAAAATAAACTGAATTTTATCGCCTACAATAATATCTCCCAGCTGATCACGCTCAATACTTAAAGACATCAGTGTTCCAAGCACGTTACGATGATCAATGGACGCAAACTTTTCTGGATATTCTAAGTCAAACAGCACTAACTCAAAATCCTCTTCTGTTGGTTCAAAATAATCTGGCGCAATCACTGCACGCTTACGTTCACTAGAGGGACTGCCGCCATTAAACGATACTTGTAAATCTTCAAAACTATTCACAATCACTTCTAAAATATATTGTGCTCTTGGATCTAGAAAGTGTGTTAATACCGGCGCATAATTGCGCTCTGCTTGTTGTACTTTATCCATCAACATCGTGATGAT
The DNA here is from genome assembly GCF_003043455.1 of Staphylococcus simulans. Taxonomy (GTDB): domain Bacteria; phylum Bacillota; class Bacilli; order Staphylococcales; family Staphylococcaceae; genus Staphylococcus; species Staphylococcus simulans_A. Next base: position 8,924 of record NZ_PZGG01000035.1, read on the forward strand.
AGGTTGTTCTTCTCTTCTAAAGTGTTGATATATATCTATGTGAATTCACCCCTGACAAAAGAAAAAGGCAGCCTGATTCCAATGAAATTCGGCATACCTTTCATGATTTATTAAACTAATTGTTGCAGAATCAATACGAATATCGCATGTAAGCCTCTTTGGAAGAAAATCAACACAAAGATAGCGGCTAAACTTGAGATATCAATCATACCGATTGGCGGGATAATCTTACGAAACGGTGCTAAAAACGGTTCGTAAATCTTACGTAGGAAACGTCCGAATGCAGAACCTTGTGCATTGGGTATCCATGACATAAAGAAGTATAAAATCATACCCCAGTAATACACTGTCAACAATATCTCTATCGCATTAAATAAGAGCGCTAAAACATTAACTAAACTCATAGCTGGTTACCTCATTCATAATCAAATTCAGACGTATCAATATCTTCTGTAATACTGCCAGCAACTTCTACGTTGTCTGGTGTACATAAGAAAATATCATTGCCGACACGTTGGATGTCTCCGCCGATTGCGTATACTGTTCCACTTAAGAAATCAATAATACGTTTCGCAGAAACATTGTCAATACGTTGTAAATTGACCAATGTCGCACGTCTATTTTTCAACTCATCCGCAATATCTTGCGTATCTGAGAAGACACGTGGCTCGAATAAACACATCTTTGAACTTTCGTGCAAGTTCCCAGCGTTCATATTGACTACATTTCTTGAAGGGTCATTGTTTGTATGATTAGCCATTTGATACTTCCTTTCATTGGAAGACTTCTGCAATCGATTGCTTTGTGTTTGACGTTTAGGGACAGTCTTAATTGCACGCTGTCTTTCATTATAGTAATTGTTATTATTCGTTGTTGATTGCGTTTGCTGCGCTGTTGTAGTAGCTTGTGTTTGAGGTTCTGGTTCAGCTTGTGCAGTATTTTTTGTAAGTTGCTGATGATCAGCAACTTCCTCTTCTTCTTCTATGACAAAAAAATTGTTAAATAGGTCTTTTAAAGCCAATTGGCTCACTCCTCTTTTCCTACTAGTTTAGTACCGATTCGTACGAAGGTTGCGCCTTCTTCTGCAGCAATTTCATAATCATTACTCATGCCCATAGATAATTCAGTGCATGGCGCATAATCTAATTGTTTTGCTTGAATTTCATCACGTTTATTTCTTAATGTTTCAAAAATCTGTCTGATTTCTGCTTCATCTTCTGTATAAGGTGCCATTGTCATCAGACCCACGACTTGAATGTTTTCATATTGTTCAAGTAATTCGATAAATGCATCTACTTCTTCTAAAGCAAGACCGTGTTTACTTTCTTCTTCAGAAACATTCACTTGAACAAAACATTTAACGACATGTGATGCGCGTTTATTGATTTCTTTCGCTAAACTTTTACGGTCTAATGCATGTAAGTAATCAATGTCATCGATGACTTCTTTGACTTTACGTGATTGCAATGTACCGATAAAGTGCATTACCACGTCATCTGGCAATGCTTCACGCTTAGCTTGGAAACCTTCTAAACGATTTTCCCCAAAATGTCTGATGCCAGCATCATATGCTTCTTTAGCTCGCTCTATTGTAACATATTTTGTTACAGCAATCACGTTCGGTCTGGTATCACGATGGACTTTCTCAAGACTATTCGTAATATGTTCGTTGATTTGTTCTAGATTTTGTTTCACATTCATTCCAATTACTCCTTACTTCTTACTGTCCGATAAATGCCAACATACGGCCAGTCTTACTTTTTTCTACCCTATATGAAAAGAATAAGTCTAAATTCTCTGAAGTCGCATAATCTGTTACGTCAATATTTTCACTCGGTATACCTGCTTGGATGAGTAATTGACGATTCGCTTCTTTTAAATCGATGCCGTGACAATCTTCGCCACGTGTTTCAATAAACGTTGATGCATCAACAGGTAACGCTTCAAATTGCGCTTTAATGTCATCATTGATTTCATAACTATTTGACGTTGCCGGACCAATTACGACTTGCAAGTCTTTCAAATCAAAAATAATATGTTCTAAGATTTCTTCTGATATACGACCGACTGTTCCTTTCCAACCTGCATGTGCTAATGCAATAAAATGGTGTTTAGGACTATAGAAATAAACAGGGACACAATCGGCATAGCACATCGTTAATAATACATCTGAATCATATGTGTACATACCGTCTACACCATGCAGTGCATCTGTTAATGAATCAATATTCGTATTCGCATCATCAGTTGTGACTTCCACCACATTTGTACCATGTGTTTGGATCGGGAAAATCCATTGTTTTCTATCATAACCGATTGCATCAGCTATGATATGTTGGTGTGCATGTACATTTTCAGCAGCATCATCGATATATAATGCCATATTAAACGCATTTTCTGGATAAGGACTTTGTCCGCCCTCTCTAGTAGTGAATCCTAATGTAATCCCTTCTGATTTCGCATCAGTATGTTCTAAATAATGTGGTTGCTTAATAAATTTCTCTGGCATGATAATCTCTCCTATTTATAGATTGATGCCTTTTAAACTAGGTTGTTAATTCAATAGTAAAGCTATTTGCGCTTATATTCAAATATATAAAAAGTGTCACCAGATCAATCGATCTGATGACACTTTAGATTATTGTTCTCACTAGACCACTCGATGACCTGTTGCATCTAATCTTGCGTGATACTATGGTTGATTGCTCAATGCAAACTTTATAGAAAGAGATTAACGTCTAGTTCTTCTTGAACGTCTTTCTTCTCTGTTTCTGATGAAGCTTGGAATATCATCTTCTTTAGTAGTGTGTGTTCTTGATTCGCTTGATGATTCAGAACTATGAGATCTTGGCGCATGACCGATACCTTCGTCGCTTGAAGTGCTTGTGCTTGTAGCGCTAGATCCGAAACCTGTATTAGATTGTTTACGTGCATGAGTTGCTGGTTTGTCTTCGAAACCAGTCGCAATTACAGTAACTACGATTTCATCTTGTAATTCAGGGTTGATAACAGTACCGAAGATCATGTTTACATCTTCATCTGCTGCATCTTGTACGATGTCAGCTGCTTCTTGTGCTTCGAATAAAGATAATGATTCTCCGCCTGTAATGTTCATTAGGACACCTTGTGCACCAACGATTGATGTTTCAAGTAATGGAGATGAAATAGCTTTTTTAGCTGCTTCAACTGCGCGGTTTTCACCAGAAGAAACACCGATACCCATTAATGCAGAACCTTGGTTAGACATGATTGTCTTAACGTCTGCAAAGTCAAGGTTTACTTCACCAGATACTGCGATTAAGTCTGAGATACCTTGTACACCTTGGCGTAATACGTTATCTGCTTCTTTGAACGCTTCCATCATTGGTGTTGATTTATCAACGATGTCTAATAAGCGGTCGTTTGGAATTACGATTAATGTATCAACAGCTGCTTTCATTGATTCTACCCCTGCAGCAGCTTGAGTTTGACGTTTACGTCCTTCGAAACTGAATGGGCGTGTAACAACACCTACTGTTAAAGCACCCATTTCTTTCGCGATCTTAGCAACAACTGGTGCAGCACCTGTACCAGTACCGCCACCCATACCAGCAGTTACGAATACCATATCAGCGCCTTGGATAGCGTCTTCGATTTGTTCGCGAGATTCTTCTGCAGCTTTTTTACCGATTTCCGGGTTCGCGCCAGCACCTAAACCACGTGTTAATTTTTCACCGATTTGGATTCTGGACTCAGCTTTAGATAAGTTTAATGCTTGACCGTCAGTATTGATTGAAATAAATTCAACATTGTTCATCCCGTGGTCAATCATTCGGTTTACGGCGTTGTTACCTCCGCCGCCGACACCAATGACTTTTAACGTCGCTAAATGATTAAATCCTTGTTCAAATTCTAACATTTAAATTTCCTCCTAGTTTTAATGGGCAATCAATCAAATAGAGATTTCAATAATTTTTTAAATTTACTTTCTTCTTGTTTCTCATGAGATTGGTCTGAGTTATAATCAGTTTCTTGCTTAGTATTGTGTGTTTCTGGTGTTTCAGAAACTTCGTCTGTTTCAATTGATTCACCTGAAGCAGGTGTTTCATGAGTCGGTTTTGTTTGTTTTTTCTTGAACCAGTCGAAACCGCTTGCTTTTTCAGTATGCGGCTTAGGTTCTGACTCGATTACTTCCTCTTCAAATTCTTCATTATAATGATTACTAATTGTAACATAATCTAATAATTCATCAAAAGTGATACTGCTAGAAATCGTTGAAATTGCAGATGAGAATTCAGGTTTTCTGATTCCCATTTGTGAAGGTGTATGTATTCTTACCTTCTCATTGACCATATCTTGCAATAATTCACGAACACCTAACAAGTTTGCTGAACCACCTGTTACGACAAATCCGCCATTGACTTTCGTCAATCCTAATTCTTGCAGTAAATCAAAGACATTGAAGAAAATTTCTTCGACACGCGCTTCGATAATATCTGCTAAATCTTTTTGCGTAAATTGTGCGTCTTCCTCACTGTCAACTTGTTCAACAGAGAAAACATCTTGATCTGATGCTGAGTTATAGAATGCATGACCATATTGATGTTTTACTTTTTCTGCTGTCGCAAATGAAGTGTTTAGGCCTTGCGCCACATCATCTGTGATATCGCGTCCGCCCATTTCGAATGAATCAGCGTCAACTAACTCGCCACGTTCGTAGAATGCTACTTGCGTTAAATCTTGGCCAATGTCAATCACACATGCGCCTAACTCTTTCTCAGTCGGCGTCAAGATTGAGCCATAGTTGTATGCATCAGAATAAACATCTAATACATCCACACCGCAAGCTTCTACACATTTAATCAAGTTGACAAGAATTGATTTTTGAATCGCGATGACACCTGATTCAACTTTTAATGAATGTCTCGCAATCAATTCTTTCGGATCAGAAACTTCGTTGTCGCCATCTACGATGAAACGAATTGGGAATGTATCTACCACTTCAGTTTCTTCAACGTCGTTTTTATCTCTGATGCCTTCTAACACTGTTTCAATGTGTCTTCCGTTTATTTCAGTATCTTCATAAAATTCAATTTCATTGGTTTCATCATAAACTTCAGTAGCGACAATCGGCAATTTCAAGAATACTTCTTTAATATCAACGCCTGATGCGATTGAAGCTTTCTTAATTGTATCTTTAACAGCTTGTTTTGCTAAATCGAAATCATCGATTAAGCCATTCTTAATTCCGCTTGTATAGGTTTGTCCTGTACCTATCACATTAATTCCATTATGAAATTTTTCGCCTACTATTGTTTTTACACTAGATGAACCAATATCTACACTTACATAGTAATGTTCCTCCATAGATAGGCACCTCCTGACAATTTCTTTAAAAAATACACTATAGTTAGTTTACAATACGTTTCTATGGTTGTGAACTATAAACACATGATATTCAAGACTTTTTTAATTATTTGTACTACTTTCTTTCTGAGTTTTATCTTTTGTTGTCTTATCGTCTTTCATTTGGTCATTAATTTTGTTCAAAGTATCCTGCAATTCATCTTTTGCTTTATCTTCCATCGCTGTACCTTCTTTCAATTTCACACTGCTGTCTGATGATGTTGATGAAGAAGATTTGTATGGAATAAATGAAGCACCGACATATAAATCAATATAACCTGATTTTTTCAATTCACCAGAGTCATCACGTTCTAGTGCGCTGACCATTTCAGGATAATATTTTAATTTGTCCGCAATCGTGCGTATATTACCAATGACTTGAATACCATCTTTCATATACAATCTGATTTTATTGCGGTTATCTTTATCATCTGCGTATTCCACTTCAGAAATCGATTGTCTGATCTCTGTCGGTATTTCCGATAAAGCTTGAATCATTTTATCGCGTCGTGATTCACTAAAGCCTGAAATCACTGGCGCATCATTCGGTACTTGTCCTTTATAATCTTTTAAAATGTGATCATTTGAAAGCACTGGATGATATTTGCCCTTTTCTTCTAACAATCCGACCAATTGATACTCAGAAACATTCACCTCTAAATTATTCGGCAATTTTCTCTTGATCTGTACGTCTTTAACGAAAGGATTTTCTTTCATTTTGTTGATGGCTTTCCCTTTGCCGAACATGTAGATTTTAGTATCTTTCTTTAAATCCAAAGCTTGTTTTGCTTCTTTATCAGAAAGATAATGGTTGCCTTTAACCTCTACATGGTCAATATTACTAATTGGCGTGAACATATACAATACTATCAGAATAATTAATGCTATGAGTGTTCCAAAGATTATAAGTTGAACGCGCCGTTGTTTCGCTCTACGTTTTCGGCGTTTTTCTTTTAAGTACTCTGAATCAATTTTGCGTACTTTGTCTGCCATCCATCATCACCCTCCTACTTCGAAGGGAGATGTGAACGAAAACTGTCGATGAAAACATCTCCTCGTTCTTCAAAAGTATTGTATTGATCCCAACTGGCACATGCTGGTGATAATAAGACCACATCATTCGGTTCAATAATGTCTTGAACTTTCTCCACTGCGTCTTTCACATCTGTTGCACGTACCACATACTTGCCTTGGCTTTCACCAAGCTTTGTCAACTTATCTTGCGTTTCACCAAAGGTCAGCATTGCACGTACATTCTTCATGTATGGAATCAATTCATCAAATCCATTGCCGCGGTCTAACCCGCCACACAACCAAATAATCGGTTGTTCGAATGAATTCAACGCAAATTGTGTTGCTAAAGTATTCGTTGCTTTAGAGTCATTGTAATATTTGTTCGTTTTGTTCGAACCAATATATTGCAAACGGTGTTTGATACCTGAGAATGTCGTCAATGTATGAATCACCGCATCAATTGAAACACCTGCTAAGACTGCTGCTAACACAGCGGCTAAAATATTTTCTAAGTTATGTTCACCAGGAAGCACAATATCATCTTTATGAATAATGCGTAAACCGTTTAAGACAATATAACCATCTTTCATATAGATGCCGTTGACTTCTTGGTTTGTAGAGAAGTAATATGTTTTGGCTTTTAAGTCTTCCGTCTCAATCAAATGACGTTGACTGTAATTACAGATCAAGTAGTCATCTTCAGTTTGGTTTTTATAAATACGACGTTTCGCATCGCGATAGTTTTCTAAAGTTCCGTGATAGTCTAAATGCGCTGAATAGATATTTGTGATAATCGCGATATGCGGACGATACGTATCAATACCAAGTAATTGGAATGATGACAACTCTGTAATCAAGTAATCATCAGCTTTGGCTTCTTGTGCAACTTTAGAAGCTACAAAACCGATATTGCCTGAAAGCAGACCTTTTTGTCTGCTGTTGTCGAACATATCTCCAATTAACGAAGTCGTTGTGGTTTTACCATTTGTACCAGTCACCGCAATAATCGGCGCTTCTGAAATTAAATAACTCAATTCGACTTCAGTTAAGATTTTCAATCCACGCTTTTCTGCTTCTTCAATCAACGGCACTGTATATGGAATCCCTGGATTTTTAACAATGATTGGATTGTCATCCAATAAAGATAATGGATGATGTCCCCCGATGACAGTTAAACCCATTTCTTTCAAATCTTTCGCATGCGGATCTTTAGAAAGGTCCCCGCCATCATTAACAGTGACTTCTGCACCAAGATGGTGTAGTAATTTAGCCGCTTCATATCCGCTTTTCGCTAATCCAACTACTAATACATGTTTTCCTTCTAATCCTTTATATTTAAGCATTGATTAATGCACTCCAATCCATAAACCTATCAAGCCAGTGATGAGTCCTGTAATCCAAAATACCGTTACAACTTTCCATTCATTCCAGCCGCATAATTCAAAATGATGATGCAATGGGCTCATCTTGAAAATACGTTTACCTGTCAACTTGAATGAAGCAACTTGTAAAATCACTGATAATGTTTCAGCGACAAATACAAATCCGACGAACAATAATGAAATTTCCGCGTTTAACATAATTGAAACTGTTGCGATAATACCACCTAAAGCTAAGCTGCCTGTGTCTCCCATGAATACTTTAGCTGGGTTGACGTTATAGAATAAGAAACCAAGCAGTGCGAAGACCATAATAATACAGAATGTACCTACTGCGTGATCGCCAATCATAAAGCTCATAATCGCATACATTGAAAATGCAATGATGGATAATCCTGTCGCTAAGCCATCTAAGCCATCTGTTAAGTTGACCGCGTTAGAGAAGCCGACTTGCCAAAAGACGATGAAGACCACATAAACGACAGAAAGTGGAATTTGTACTGTTGTAAACGGAATGTGAATGCCTGTCGCAAAATGAATCATGTTAAATGTATCACTTAAGATAAAGAAGATAACCGCAATCGCAATTTGTGCTAAGAATTTTTGTTTACTTGTTAATCCTTGGTTATTCTTCTTAACGACAATGATGTAATCATCAATAAAGCCGATTAATCCAAAACCGACTGTCACAAATAACAATAGAATAAACGGATTTGGATTATCTGCAAAGATAATCGCAATTAACGTTGCGACGATAATACTGATTAAGAACGTTAATCCACCCATTGTCGGTGTACCTGTTTTCTTCATGTGGCTTTTCGGGCCTTCTTCACGGATACTTTGACCAAACTTCATCCTTTTCAATGTTGGAATCAGTATGGGTACTAATACTGCTGTAACTAAAAATGCGACAATTGCTAAAACATAAACCATATTGTTCTCCTTGTACATCTTAATTTAATTTTATATGTAAGGTGAGGGATGGATACCAAAAGTATCCATCACCTCTGTATGCTAATCTGCTTGTGGTGCGGACAATTTCACTTCTACTTCTTTTTTATCTTTCAACGGTGTATTCGGACTGATGGATTGTTCAGAAACAAAGCCATTACCTTTCATTTTAACACGAATACCTGTCAATGATTCGAAAGCTAAGACATCATCTTTACTCCAATCTTTCATGTCAGGCATTGTCATGTCACCGTCTGTTTTCATAAAGACTTTACTATGCAGTAATGTCTTTTCATCAGCTTGCGGCAATTGTTGTGCAACCGTATCGCCTTCACCGATGACTACTGGTTTCAAGTCTTTGTTTTTCACAGCTTCTTCAGCTTGATCCACAGACTCGCCTGAAACATTTGGCACTTTACCGAATGAATCTTTAGTCGCTTTTTCACTATCTTTACCGACATTTAAATACTTCAATGTATTTTCCATAATCGGATTAAATGCCGAGCTGACATTCATTTCATAAGCTTCTTGTTTATTTTTCTGAGCTAAGCTCATCCCAGCATAAACAATAATTTCAGGGTTTTTACTTGGCGCATGGCCGATAAAGCTTGAGAAGTATGGATAAGGCCCTTTAACGTAACCGCCGTTTTCAGGGTCAGCTACTTGGGCAGTCCCTGTTTTACCGCCGATACGATAACCTTTGACTCTGAAGTTTTGTGCATGACTTTTCTTGCTGTTTACTACCAAGTCTAGTTCTTTCTTCACTTTCTTTGCTGTATCTTCCGTAATCGGTTTACCAGCAAATTCTTTTTCGCCTTTATATAGTGTATCGTTTTTAACCGGATTGTCTATACTACTTACGAACCAAGGTTTAACCATATTTCCTTTATTAAAGAATGCAGTTTGTGCTTGCAGCATTTGGATAGGAGTGACTGTTGTAGATTGTCCGAATGCTGTTGTTTTTTGTTGTAATTCATTATCCCAAGCTATACCGCCTGCTGCTTCGCCATCGAACATACCGCCTGTCGGTTTACCGAAACCGAATTTTTCATACCATGATTTCATCTTGTCAGAGCCGACCATATCTTGAAGCTGCATCATTAAGGTGTTAGATGAATAAGTGAAACCAAGACTCATTGGAATTTTACCCCAACCTGTGTTGTTCCAGTCAGAGATTTCAGAACCCATGATATCTCGATGACCTGATTTATATTCTTTATCTGGTTTGAACTTGCCTTCTTGAATTGCGGCTGCTAAACCATAAGTTTTAAACGTTGAACCAGGTTCATACGTATTTTGGTATAAGTCATTCGCCCATTTCTTACCGAAGTCTTTCCCTGTTTCGGGGTTGAATGTCGGACGTTGACTGAACGCTAAGATTTCACCTGTATGTGCATCCATAACGACCGCAAAGGCATCTTTTGGTGCGAAACGATCATCTAATTTATTTAAGGCTTCCTCTACAAAGACTTGAATGTTTGAATCAATCGTTAGATGCACATCATCCCCGCGTTGCGGTGCTACCTCTTGTTTAGAATTTGGTGCGATATAGCCCCAAATATCATGTACATAAGATAACATCCCACGTTTACCGGATAAATAGCTGTCGAAGATCTTTTCAACACCCATGGCACCTTTTAATTCTCCATTATCTGGATTCTTTTGCGCCATTCCGATTAAATGAGAAGCAAAGTTGCCATTAGGGTAGAAACGTTCCGTTTCAGGGTATAGTGCAATACCAGGCAATTTCATTTTTTTAATTTTATCTTTTTGTTGATATGTTAAGTTACTACCCTTACGGCCGAACTCAACTTGGAACGCTTTTTTGTTATCTAACGCTTTTTCGATTTCTTTAGGTTCCATATCGATAACAGACGCTAGTTTCTTAGCTGTTTCTTTCTTATCGACTACGTGACGTGGTTTATCTGAACCTTCATCAGCTTTCTTACTGACAACAGCTGTCAGTTTAAAGCGTTCAACATCTTCTGCGAGGACTTTGCCATTTCTGTCATAAATCTTTCCTCGTTCAGGTTGTTGTTGAGTTTGAACTAAATATTTTTCATTGGCTTTCATAATTAAGTCTTGTCCTGAAGAATGCCCAGTCAACATGACAAAGGCATACCTTAAAACCAATAGAAAAAAGAGCAGTCCGAACAAGCTGACGAGGAGGACTGCCCCTATTTTATTTTTTTTAATTTTAATTTTTCGCTTCGGCATTATTACGCACTACCTTTACATTATCGTTCTTTAAGCTCATGCCTTGTTTTTGAGCTTTATCGTAAATGCGTTCGTAAGAAGAGTTCTTTTTGATTTCTGATTTTAATGCGCTGTTCTGACTTGATTGTTGTTCGATTTTATAATCTAAATCAGCAATTTTACCCTTAGTATCATAAGCATCCATTTTTAATGAAAGTATATAAATACTGATCATTGCAATCACTGCGACTAAAGATATGTATAATACCTTCTCAAATTTAGTGAGTTGTACGACAACTTTACGCTTAACTTTCTTAGTCGGCGATGGATTGACTTCTGGGGTTTGTCTGGCGGGTTCATAATGTTCGGTATATGGTTCATATATTCTTTCTACAGCCATAGCAGCTTGTCACTCTCCTATCATTTTAAAATCTCTGCTACACGCAATTTCGCACTGCGAGCGCGGTTATTTTCTGCTAAATCATCATCTGTTGCTGTAATCGGTTTGCGGTTAACACGTTTTAATTTCGGTGTATATTCCTCAGGAATAATAGGTAAACCACGGGGAACTTCAGGGCCCTTTTCATATTCTTGGAAAATTTGTTTGCACAAACGATCTTCCAACGAATGGAAAGTAATCACTGAAATGCGTCCGTGTACTTTGACTCTTTCAATTGCTTGCTCTAATGAGTCCTCGAAAGCTTTCAATTCATCATTTACAGCAATTCTGATAGCTTGGAAGACACGCTTCGCAGGATGCCCGCCTTTACGTCTTGCTTTAGCAGGAATACCTTCTTTAATTACGTCAACCAGCTGTAAAGTTGTTTCAATGGGTTCATGTTCTCTTGTTTTTTCAATTCTTCTGGCAATCTGTTTAGAGAATTTCTCTTCACCATAACGATAGAAGATTCTGACTAAACTTTCATAAGGCCAGTCATTCACAACTTCATAAGCTGATAAAGGTTGTGTCTGGTCCATACGCATATCTAATCTAGCATCTTGGTGATAACTGAATCCTCGCTCCGGCACGTCTAACTGTGGGCTTGAAACGCCTAAGTCATAATAAATGCCGTCTACTTTGTCAATGTTCAAATCATCAAGGATTTGATTGATTTCTCTGAAATTACTGTGCACAAATGTGACACGGTCTAAGTGGTCCTTTAAGACCTCTTTTGCATTTTCAATTGCTGTCATATCTTGGTCTATCGCAATCAAATGTCCTTTGTCATTGAGTTGATTTAATAAATAAAGGGCATGGCCTGCTCCACCAAGTGTACAGTCTACATACACACCATCTTCTTTTATATTTAATTCGTCAATGGTTTCTTTTAACATGACACTTACGTGATGAAACACTTTCATTCCTCCATTTAAAAATCAAAATCTATCAAATCTTCAGCGATATCTTCGAAACTGTCTTCAGATTCTTCATAGAAAGCATTCCATGTAGCTCTGTCCCAAATTTCGATACGGCTAGAAACACCGATCACTGTACATTCTTTAGTTAAATTAGCGTACTCCCTTAAATTTTTAGGAATATTGATACGCCCTTGTTTATCAAGTTCCATTTCAACAGCACCTGAGAAGAACATACGCATAAACTTACGTGCGTCTCGTTTTGTCATCGGTAATGACTTCATTTTCTCCTCAATATTCTGCCATTCTTCCATAGTGTAACCGAACAAACATTTATCAAGGCCTCTGGTAATAATAAAACGTTCATTCAATTCATATCTGAATTTAGATGGTACAATCATGCGTCCTTTTGCGTCTAATTGGTGTTCGTACTCACCCATGAACATTTATATCACCTCACCTTATTTATAATTTACCACAACTCACCACTATCCTCCACTATTTATGTGAACATATCAAAAAAAATTCATTTTTAGCATAAAAATAGCCCGCGCTCAAGACTGCGAGCACGGGCTAAACCCTTGATTCCCTAAGGTTTGATAATTATTTGATTTAAAGTGTAACGAAGTGGTGGATAGGTGGAGGGACTGAACACATCCATCCCAAAATCATTCATAATTTGTAACGCATTCCATATTCTTTCTTGAAGACCGCCCATCGGGTGGAGGGCATCGTTAATTTCCCTGAAATGTTTCATGCTGATCGCATTTTCTCTCTCAATATTATGGAAGTAACGCTTTCTGAGATAATCATACTGCGTATGATGAATTTGATTGTTTTTAATCACTAAATTCTTATTATCTTCATTATCCTTTACTTCAGCTAATAATTGCTTATAGACTTCCTGCTGGTTCTCTTGAAGCGCGTCTAATTGTTCTAAGAAACTGTCAGATGCATGCGCTCTGATAAACTTATTCTTCTCGTCATCAATACCATCTGTAATCACATCTTCAGCGTTGATTTCATATCGATTCAATAATTTTTCTACACGTTGTGTTAAATACGTAATTTTCATTCGCGGCAAGACAATCGGCATGTCTACACCTAAGACATCAAATGCGCCTTTTAACTCTGCCCAGTATTTAATCTCACTTGGACCACCGATAAAGCTGAGCGTATTGAACAGCCATTCTTCCATAATCGGTCGTGTCACAACGTTATTTGAAAATCGTTCTGGTTCTTGTTCTAAGATTTCAAGCAATTCTGCTTCTGTATAAGCAGTTTGAGACTTACTTGTATAGAACTTACCGTCTTCAAAAGTTAATAACTGACGCATGTCTTCTTCATGTAAAAATAAGTGCACATTCGTGTCAGTTTGAATCATCTGACTGAACCCTGCTTCGACTGTACGTTCTTGTTGCTGTCTAAAGGCTTTATCTACCGCTTCGTGTTGCTTCAACATTTCTTTTAAAATCGGTTGCTCAAGCTGACGTAATTTAGGATCTTGAGCATCAATAAGCAATACACCATAATCTTTAAAGACTGTATGCAATAAAGCTTTAAACATATCCGTCCATGTTTCATAATTTTGAATGATAGACAACATCGTTTCATGTAAGACTTTCGTATGTTCTGTTTCTTGAAGCTGTCCCATAAATTGATCTAATGCTTTGATTAAAGCTTCTTTATCAGGCGTATAGCGTGAAACGTTGCTTTCAGGTGGTGTCATGGTATGATACTTCACCTTCTGCAACATGGCTTTATGTGGATTAAACACATACGTGTGATTCACTTCATCAAAGTCGTGGTCCTCTCCGGCAATCCAAAAGACCGGCACAACTTCCTTTTGATATTCATCTTCAACTTGAAGACTTAAATTAACAATCGATAATATTTTATGAAAAGTATACAGCGGTCCCCCGAACAACCCTGCTTGTTGTCCACCGATGACTACTTTAGCTCCTCGACTTAATTTATCAATACTCTCTCTTTGTTGATCAGATAAATCTAAATCTGACATATATTCACCAATAATAGAAGCTAGTACCTTCTCCCTGCCATTGCTTGGCTGATTTAAAGCTTCTTTAAAGCTTTCAGGAGACATCGCATCATATTGGTAAAATGAATTAAGCACTGAATCGCTATGTTTTAATTTTGTCAGAAACTGATCATTCTCATTGATATTTGCGGTTAAACAATCCATACACTTTTCTCCTTAACTACTGTGTTTTCTCAATCATAGTATAATGTCTATTTCTATATAACACAATTTAACGGCTTATCGTATTCAATGCGTGTAAGCGCTATTTATTATATAATATACTCAAGAAAACAAAAGGGGGAGAAATAAAATGGGCAACATTAAACACTTAGATATTAACTATAAGACGGATGAATTGTTTGAGAACTTTAGAGAAACAAGTAATCCTAGCCTCGCCTTTATCGATGAATTTGCGGGTGAAATGATTGACGCAAGTTCAGAATCACCATTTTACGGCATTTTTGTCGGGGAGAAAATTGCAGCTAGAATGGCGTTATATGAAAATGGCGAAGTTGAAGAACAATACTTCCCTGACTACGATCATTACTTAGTACTATGGAAACTTGAAGTATTACCTAATTATCAATCAAGAGGTCTGGGCACAGAATTAGTAAATTTTGCGAAAGAGAAACACTTACCTATTAAAGCAATCGCAAGAAACCAATCTAAAGATTTCTTTATCAGACATGGTTTCAAAGATGTTGAAGCGAAAAACCCTGAAGGTTATGACGTATTGATTTGGGAACCAGGCCACTAAAACCTGATTAATCTCAAACAAATAATACAAATTCAATATGAACAACACAGAAATACGGTCTTGCATGTGGTGATGCAAGACCGTATTTCTATTATAAAATCGATTTGATTTCGTTTAAATTTTTAATTTCATAGTCTGGTTGAATCTGCGTGGTGTTTTCTTTTCCTCTATAGTTAAACCAGCATGTCGCAACCCCTGCGTTAATACCGCCTTGAATATCAGATGTTAACGAATCACCGATAATCAATGTACGTTCACGATTCGCATCAATACGGTCAAATACATAATCAAAGAATTCCGGCATAGGTTTTTGGAAACCTGTCACTTCTGAAATAAAAATATCATTAATCATTGATTCAAGCGGTGTTTGTGTTAATCTGCGTAATTGCGTATCTTCTACACCATTTGTCACGATATAAAGCTGCGCATGATCAGCCATATATCGGATTGCTTCTAACGTATCAGGAAAATACTTTACCGGTGCCGTCGCAAGACCATCACGGAACATCACATCCGCTTCATGTCCATTCACTTTCATCCCAAAACGATTAAAATAATTAATAAAACGCTCAGTCAGCACTTCATCTTTCGTTAATTTATTCTCCTGAAACGCTTCCCAATGCGCTTGGTTCACTTCTTTAAATAACGCTAAATTTTGATGTGTCGGATCTAATTGATATTCTTTGGCTAAATGAAAGAATGCTTGGTCTTCTGCATCATGAAAGTCCACAATCGTATCATCAAAATCTAACAGTATCGTTTCATACTTCATTGTTTCACCCCCATTATTCCTCATGGTAGTTGAATTTATAATATCTTGCAATAGCACTATACACACCTTACAAAATTTAAGCAATTAACCCATCTAACATTTAATTGTGAAACTATATTTTGTTAGATATACTAAAGAATATAAACAAACATCAATCACCTATTTGGGAACGGGAGGATAAAAATATGACCTTCAATGCCACTACCTTTTTAACACTATGGTTGCTTTTCACCCTTATCTTTATTATCTTTTTATTCTTCACACTGAACGCCTTAGGCAAACAAAGCAGGTACAAATTCAAATTGACCGTTACACTCACTTCTTTACTACTAGGACTCATTTGTTTTGCGGGTATCTTTACGGATCAATCACTCTACAAAAACATCAATACCAAATCCTCTTTCAAAGATAAACTGTCCTTCTTAGACAACAAAGATAAACCAAAGCCTGCACCCGAACCAAAACAAGATACAAATCAAAAGCAAGATTCAGAACATCACTATTCTCGTGATGAAGTTAAAGCTAAAGGCTATGAATATGAACATGATTATTTTCCAGTAGATTTCAAACCTACAACATCTTCAAGTAAAACTATCAAATCAAAAGCTGAAGCATTAAAAGTAGGCCAAGATATTGAGCCGGGTTATTACCGTATTACTCCTACCGGCAAATCACCATCTGGAATTATTACTATGAAAAATCCTTTTGATAAAGAAGCAGAGAGTCAATTCCTTTCAATAACTTCTGGACCCTCTTCATTAACAACGTATCTTGTCGAAGACCACACACTCGTTTTAAATGAAAAAGAAAAAGCAAATCACACTGCATATATCATTACGCCAGAAAAACATAAGATGCGTACAAGTCTCACACCAGGTACTTATATCGTCGGTACCGATGTTAAACCTGGTAAGTATAAAATCAAATCAGATAACAGTGGGAACTTTATCGTGACAAGCAATAAAAAAGATGGTCCTAAATATAATGAAATCTTAAAAAAGAACTTCACCAAGTCTGTTTCACTCGATAAAGGAGACATTATTTATATTAAAGGACGTCCTATAGTGAAACTCTCGCCTCAATAGCTCATTTGCCTATCGTTATTAGCTGGCGTATAATTAAGTTCGCATGTATTTAAAATACCCTTAGGATATAAACGATTGATTAAGGGTAAATACATTATAAGAGATGTATTAATGTTTAAAGGGAGTTGAATTCAATGAATCCACGTTTAAAACGCGCGTATCAGTCATATTTCGAGAAGTTTGGTGAACAACCACCGAAACCTTATATGAGTACTTTAAGTGAATACGAACAAGAAGAAATCATCAACCAACGTCTTAGAACAAACACAAAATTCTCAGACGACAAGTACTATACAAAAATAACAGTTAGATAAATTCGATCTATTAAAAAGATGTGCCTTGGTTGGTGCATCTTTTTTGTTATTCATCACCTTTAAACTCTTCTAACAAATTTGCCCTATCGAAAATCTCTCCATGGCAATTATTTATAACAAAAAAACCAAAATTACAATCAGTTAACTTAATTTAACTACAATAACCAAAAAG
>NZ_PZGG01000036.1 GCF_003043455.1 Staphylococcus simulans
GTAGAGGTATGATAGAGAGAAGAGGTGTAGTTGATGGAGGGTATTTTACCTGTATTTAAAGAACGTGGTTTAACAAGCCATGATGTTGTGTTCAAATTACGAAAAATTTTACATACTAAAAAAGTGGGCCATACAGGCACATTAGATCCAGAAGTCAATGGTGTCTTGCCGATTTGTGTCGGTGGCGCGACTAAAGTCAGTGATTATATTATGGAAATGGGTAAAGCATATCAAGCAACAGTAACGATTGGTGTGAGTACAACTACAGAAGACCAGACTGGAGATGTATTAGAGACAAAAACGGTCAGCAAGGATTTGACTGCTGATAAAATTGACGAAGCGATTTTATCGTTTGTGGGTGAGATTGAACAAATTCCACCGATGTATTCTTCCGTTAAAGTCAATGGTCGTAAGCTTTATGAATACGCACGTAACAATGAAACAGTTGAGCGTCCTAAACGAAAAGTGCGTATTTATGAAATTGAACGTAATTCAGAGATTCGTTATAAAGACGAAACATGTTCATTTGATATATTTATTCGTTGTGGAAAAGGCACTTATATCAGAACGTTAGCCACTGATATAGGCAAAGCATTAGGTTATCCGGCGCATATGTCTCAATTAACACGTGTAGAAAGCGGCGGATTTTCTATAGATGAAAGTTTAACTTTGGATCAAATTGATGAATTATATAAGCAAGAAGCATTACAGGAAAAGCTATTTCCGATAGAATATGGTTTGAAAGGGTTGCCTCATATTCAAATTGACGACCCGAACATCAAAAAGCGTATTTTAAATGGACAGAAATTTTATAAAAAAGAATTTTCTGAAGCAATTGAAGCTGTAACAGTGATGGAAGATAAAGAAACAGGAAAAGCTTTAGCACTTTATATTCCGCACGCAGAGAAACCGAATGAAATCAAACCTAAAAAGGTATTTAACTAAAGGAGCATCGCAAAATGAAAGTTATTGAAGTTACACATCCGATTCAACCCGAGCAATATATACAAGAAGACGTTGCGATGGCATTAGGATTTTTTGACGGCTTGCATAAAGGACATGCGCAAGTCTTTCATACTTTAAATGAAATTGCGAAAAAACGTAATTTGAAAAAAGCTATCATGACGTTTGATCCTCACCCATCGGTTGTATTGAATCCTAAACAAAAAAGAACGGATTATTTAACACCGTTAAGTGACAAAATCGAGATTTTAGAGTCATACAATATCGATTATGTAATTATTGTTAATTTCACATCAAAATTTGCGGATGTTTCGATTGATGAGTTTGTGAATGAGTATTTAATCGCAAACCATGTGAAAGAAGTCGTTGCAGGCTTTGATTTTACATTCGGCAAACATGGCAAAGGCAATATGTCTGTACTCCAAGAATTAAAAACACACTTTAATACAACGATTGTGAGCAAACAAGAAATGTTCTCTGAGAAAATATCAACAACTGAAATTAGAAAAGCATTAAAAGAAGGCGACTTGCAAAAAGCGAATGACGAACTAGGCTATCGTTACCGTATCAAAGGAACTGTCGTTCAAGGTGAAAAACGCGGCAGAACCATCGGATTCCCAACTGCAAATATTGAACCAAGCGATGATTACGTCTTACCTAAAAAAGGTGTGTACGCAGTTAGTTTAGCTATCGGAACAGAACAGCGTATTTATAGAGGCGTATGTAATGTGGGGGTAAAACCGACGTTCCATGATCCAAAAAAATCACATGTTGTGATTGAAGTAAATATCTTTGATTTTGATGAAGATATTTATGGTGAGCGTGTGATTGTCTTTTGGCATCACTACTTAAGACCAGAAATCAAATTTGACGGTATTGATCCGCTTGTAGAACAAATGAATAAAGATAAAGAACAAGCGAAATATTTATTATCGGTTGATTTCGGTGATGAAGTATCTTATAATATTTAGGTCGGAATGATTACACATGTGGTAATCAAAGTATAATTAAAAACAGTCCTCACTCTTGGCAGGTCGATACTCCGACGCCTGACTCAGACTGGGGAGACTAAACTATTAAAGGAGGAAATTGACAATGGCAATTTCACAAGAACGTAAAGACGAATTAATCAAACAATACCGTGTACACGAAACAGACACAGGTTCACCAGAAGTACAAATCGCAGTATTAACTGCAGAAATCAATGCTTTAAACGAACACTTACGTACACACAAAAAAGACCACCATTCACGTCGTGGCTTATTAAAAATGGTAGGTCGTCGTAGACATTTATTAAACTACTTACGTAAAAAAGATATTCAACGTTACCGTGAATTAATCAAATCATTAGGTATCCGTCGTTAATCTTTTCTTAAGTAAAACGCTGATACCAGTTAGAGGAAAGGACCATCGTTGGTTGCTTTCCTTTTTTTATAGCTTAGATACGAATGTGCGTATAAAAATAATCATGTAAATGATATGATAGAATTATTACATGTAAAAGAGGTAGTAAGAGAAAGGAGATTCCTAATGTCTCAAGACAAGAAAGTGTTTAAGACCGAATGGGCAAACCGTCCGTTGACAATTGAAACTGGGCAGATGGCAAAACAAGCAAACGGTGCGGTACTCGTACGTTATGGGGATACAGTTGTATTATCTACTGCGACAGCATCAAAAGAACCGCGTGATGGAGATTTCTTCCCATTAACAGTTAACTATGAAGAAAAAATGTATGCAGCAGGTAAAATTCCTGGCGGCTTTAAAAAACGTGAGGGACGTCCGGCTGACGAAGCAACTTTAACTGCGCGTTTAATCGATAGACCGATTCGTCCATTATTCCCTAAAGGTTATCGTCACGATGTTCAAATCATGAATATCGTGTTAAGTGCTGACCCAGATTGTTCACCAGAAATGGCAGCAATGATCGGTTCATCAATGGCATTAAGTGTTTCAGATATCCCATTCCAAGGTCCGATTGCAGGAGTAAATGTCGGTTATGTTGACGGCCAATATGTGATCAACCCGACTGTAGAACAAAAAGAACAATCTCGTTTAGATTTAGAAGTTGCCGGCCATAAAGACGCAGTCAACATGGTTGAAGCAGGTGCAAGCGAGATTACTGAAAAAGAAATGTTAGATGCGATTTTCTTCGGCCATGAAGAAATTAA
This sequence comes from Staphylococcus simulans, assembly GCF_003043455.1. Classification (GTDB taxonomy): domain Bacteria; phylum Bacillota; class Bacilli; order Staphylococcales; family Staphylococcaceae; genus Staphylococcus; species Staphylococcus simulans_A. The sequence continues at coordinate 3,132 of NZ_PZGG01000036.1, forward strand.
ACGTTTAGTTGCGTTCCAAGAAGAAATTATTGATTATCTTAAACCTGAGAAATCAGAGTTTGTACCGGTTGAACGTGATGCAGAAGTTGAAGAAAAAGTCATTGCATTAACACAAGAAAAAGGTTTGAAAGAAGCGATTCAAACTTTCGATAAAAAAGAACGTGAAGAAAATATCGACGCTGTTCGTGACGAAATCGTTGAGATTTTCGAAGATGAAGAAGATCCGGAAAATGAAGCGGTACTTGCTGAAGTGAATGCAATCTTAAATGATTTAGTTAAAGAAGAAGTTCGTCGTCAAATCGCGGATGAAAAAGTACGTCCAGATGGTCGTAAACCAGATGAAATTCGCCCATTAGAATCTGAAGTGGGCTTATTACCACGTGCGCACGGTTCAGGTCTATTCACACGTGGTCAAACACAAGCGTTATCTGTATTGACATTAGGCGCATTAGGCGAATATCAATTAATTGACGGTTTAGGTCCAGAAGTTGAAAAACGCTTTATGCATCACTATAACTTCCCTAACTTCTCAGTAGGGGAAACAGGTCCAGTACGTGCACCAGGCCGTCGTGAAATCGGACATGGTGCATTAGGAGAACGTGCTTTAAAATATATTATTCCTGATACACAAGATTTCCCATATACAGTACGTATTGTCAGCGAAGTACTTGAATCAAACGGTTCATCATCACAAGCATCTATTTGCGGCTCTACACTTGCTTTAATGGATGCAGGGGTACCAATCAAAGCACCTGTAGCTGGTATTGCGATGGGGCTTGTGACTCGCGATGATAATTACACAATCCTTACAGATATCCAAGGAATGGAAGATGCTTTAGGCGACATGGACTTTAAAGTCGCTGGTACAAAAGACGGTATCACAGCAATCCAAATGGATATTAAAATTGATGGTTTAACAAGAGAAATCATTGAAGAAGCTCTAGAACAAGCACGTGTTGGTCGTTTAACAATTTTAGAACATATGCTTCAAACAATTGATCAACCAAGACCAGAATTAAGTGCGTATGCACCTAAAGTTGAAACAATGACAATCAAACCTGATAAAATCAGAGATGTTATTGGACCTGGCGGTAAGAAAATCAATGAAATCATTGATGAAACAGGTGTTAAACTGGATATCGAACAAGATGGTACCATCTTTATCGGTGCAGTAGACCAAGCAATGATTAATCGTGCACGTGAAATTATCGAAGAAATTACACGTGAAGCAGAAGTGGGTCAAACATATAACGCGAAAGTTAAACGTATTGAAAAATATGGTGCATTTGTGGAATTATTCCCAGGCACTGATGCGTTATTACACATCTCACAAATTGCGAATGAACGTATCAATAAAGTTGAAGATGTATTAAAACTTGGCGATTCAATTGAAGTCAAAGTAACAGAAATTGATGGTAAAGGCCGTGTAAATGCATCTCACCGTGTATTATTGAACAAAGAAAACTAATAAAATATAAGATTAAATAAGAAGAATGCTTGTACAACTTGATGTTGCTTCACAAGCATTCTTTTATACATATGAGTGGTTTAACATCATGCTGGCCTATGGATTCATTAGTGTACATTAAAAAGATTTTAACTTATAATATAGAGTGAATACTTATATGGTCGGGGATTATAAATAGGAGGAGAAAAATTGAATTTAGTAAAGAAAAAGAATAATGATATCCGCATCATCCCGCTTGGCGGCGTGGGTGAAATTGCGAAGAATATGTATATCGTTGAAGTTGACGATGAAATGTTTATGTTGGATGCAGGTCTAATGTTCCCAGAAGACGAAATGCTGGGTGTTGACATTGTTATTCCTGATATTCAATATGTCATTGAAAATAAAGATAAATTAAAAGGAATCTTCTTATCGCATGGACATGAGCATGCGATCGGTGCAGTCAGCTATGTTTTAGAGAAAGTCGATGCACCTGTATATGGTTCTAAATTGACATTAGCGCTAGTTAAAGAATATATGAAAGAACGTAAAATTGATAAGAAAATCAGATATTATACAGTCAACAATGAATCTGTCATGCGCTTTAAAAATGTTAATGTGTCTTTCTTTAATACATCACATAGCATTCCAGATAGTTTAGGTATAACGATTCATACGTCATACGGTGCAATTGTGTATACAGGCGAATTTAAATTTGACCAAAGCTTACAAGGCAACTACGCACCAGATCTTAAGAAAATGACTGAAATCGGAGAAGAAGGTGTCTTTGCGTTAATCAGTGATTCAACTGAAGCTGAGAAACCAGGTTATAACACACCTGAAAATGTGATTGAATCACATATGTTAGATGCATTTACAAAAGTGAACGGCAGATTGATTGTGTCTTGTTATGCATCAAACTTTATCAGAATTCAACAAGTATTAAATATTGCGAGCAAATTGAATCGTAAAGTGTCATTCTTGGGACGCTCTTTAGAAACATCATTCAATATTGCACGTAAAATGGGATACTTTGATATTCCAAAAGACTTGTTAATTCCAATTAACGAAGTTAAAAACTATCCGAAAAATGAAGTTGTGATTATTGCGACAGGTATGCAAGGAGAACCTGTAGAAGCATTAAATCAAATGGCGCGTCAAAAGCATAAAATTATGAATATCGAGCAAGGCGATTCAGTCTTCTTAGCAATGACAGCTTCAGCTAACATGGAAGTTATCATCGGTGATACGTTAAATGAATTAGCACGTGCCGGTGCTGATATTATTCCAAACAATAAGAAAATCCACGCATCAAGCCATGGTTGTATGGAAGAACTCAAAATGATGATTAACATCATGAAGCCAGAATACTTTATCCCTGTCCAAGGCGAGTTCAAAATGCAGATTGCCCATGCGAAGTTAGCTGCTGAAGCAGGTGTAGCACCTGAAAAGATTTTCTTAGCTGAAAAAGGCGATGTCTTAAACTTTGACGGCGAAGATATGATTTTAAATGAAAAAGTAGAATCAGGTAACGTCCTGATTGATGGTATTGGTGTCGGAGACGTTGGTAATATCGTATTACGTGACCGTCACTTATTAGCAGAAGATGGTATTTTCATTGCGGTCGTAACCTTAGATCCGAAAAACAGACAAATTGCGGCTGGACCTGAAATTCAATCACGTGGTTTCGTGTATGTCAGAGAAAGTGAAGAATTGTTGAAAGAAGCGGAAGAAAAAGTACGTGAAATTGTAGAACAAGGTCTTCAAGAACGTCGTATTGAATGGTCTGAAATCAAACAAAACATGCGCGATAAAATCAGCAAATTGTTGTTTGAAAATACAAAACGTCGTCCAATGATTATCCCTATTATTTCTGAAGTTTAATTAAAGGTATGCAAGATAACATACAAGAATGCTATGGTGTGCAAACGTGCGTACCATAGCATTTCATCGTATAGCTCATATTTCAGCTTTGTTGAACTATGTGGAGTATACGTTAAATGTTAAAATAGAAGGATAGTAAGTTAGACATGTGTGCTTACAGACAGCTACGTTCGTCTGTAAGCATGATACATATTCACTAAGACATATTTTATGGAAAAGAAGGTGTATGTTTTGGCACAAAGAAAGAAAAGAACAACAAATACGAAACGAAAAACGTCAGCAAGAAGAAAAAACACAAAGAAAAAACAAAATGAAGCTCCGTTACGCTATATTGCTGCGATTATTACGGTAGTGCTTGTTGTTCTAGGTGCCTTCCAATTAGGAATAATCGGAAGAGTGATTGATACTTTTTTCAATTACTTGTTTGGCTATAGTAGATACTTAACCTATATTCTCGTTATATTAGCATCAGGCTTTTTAGCTTATAACAGCAAGTTGCCGAAAACCAGAAGATTAACAGGTTCGATTGTGTTACAAATTGCATTGTTATTTGCAACACAGTTGTATTTAGTCTTTACGAAAGGTGCTGCAGGTGATCGTGAACCTGTTATTTCTTATGTATACCGTCAATATGATAAAACGCATTTTCCGAATTTCGGTGGCGGTGTGCTGGGTTATTATTTAGTCCATTTCTCTATACCGCTTGTATCAATAATTGGTGTTGTCATCTTAACATTAATACTTTTTATCTCTAGTTTTATTTTATTATCGAGACGACGTCATCGTGATGTGGCTAAAATTTTCTTAGAGAAATTAAAATCAGGCAGTGAACAAGCAGCAGTACATAGAAAAGAACGAAAAGCACGTCAAGCTGAACGTGCAGAGGAAAAACAACGCCGTAAAGAAGAAAAAGCAGCAGAGCGTGCGCAACAACAAGAAGAAGTAAAAGATGTCAGCGACTTTACGGAAGTTCCGATGTCAGAAGCTGAGAAACAAGAAGCGGCTATTCCGATTTTCGGTGATGATCAAAAAGAAGAGACACAAAAACCGGTTGAACCTAAACCACAAACAGAACCTGCGCCAAAAAGAAAACGCGAAAAACGTCAGTTGGTTGAACAAACTCAAACAAATGAAGCATCTGAACCCTCTGAAGATATGGGCAGTATTTCAGAAGCGGGCGAAGTTGAAAATTCAGATTATCAATTACCACCACTGTCTATTTTGAATGAACCAGTGAAGCAAAAAACAACTTCACGTGCTGAAGTTCAAAAGAAAGGGCGCTTACTTGAAAATACGTTGAAGAACTTCAATGTTAATGCGAAAGTGACCCAAATCAAAATCGGCCCAGCAGTTACACAATATGAAGTACAACCGGCACAAGGAGTTAAAGTCAGCAAGATCGTGAACTTGCATAATGATATTGCGTTAGCTTTAGCCGCAAAAGATGTGCGTATTGAAGCGCCGATTCCTGGCCGTTCAGCAGTAGGGATTGAAGTGCCAAATGATAAAATCGCTTTAGTCTCATTAAAAGAAGTATTAGATGAAAAATTCCCTTCTAAGAATAAATTAGAGGTTGGTTTGGGTAGAGATATATCAGGTGAACCAATCAGTGTGGAATTAAACAAAATGCCGCACTTGCTTGTGGCAGGTTCTACCGGCAGTGGTAAATCTGTATGTATTAATGGTATTATTACGAGCATTTTACTGAATGCGAAGCCGCATGAAGTAAAACTCATGCTTATTGATCCAAAAATGGTAGAATTGAATGTATATAACGGTATTCCGCACTTATTAATTCCAGTAGTCACAAATCCTCATAAAGCATCACAAGCATTAGAGAAAATTGTGGCAGAAATGGAACGTCGTTATGATTTATTCCAGCATACAGGTACTAGAAATATCGAGAGCTACAATGATTATATGAAACGCCAAAATGAGGAATTAGATGAAAAACAATCTCTATTACCTTACATTGTAGTGATTGTAGATGAATTAGCTGACTTAATGATGGTCGCAGGAAAAGATGTTGAAAATGCGATTCAACGTATTACACAAATGGCACGTGCAGCAGGTATTCACTTAATTATTGCCACACAACGTCCATCTGTGGATGTTATTACAGGTTTAATCAAGAACAATATTCCATCACGTATTGCCTTTGCGGTAAGCTCTCAAACTGACTCTCGTACAATTATCGATCGAGGCGGAGCTGAGAAATTATTAGGTAAAGGGGACATGTTGTACTTTGGTAATGGCGGTTCTATCCAAACACGTATCCAAGGTGCGTTCCTTAGTGACCAAGAAGTTCAAAACGTAGTGAACTTTGTGATTGAACAGCAAAAAGCGAATTATGTTAAAGAGATGGAACCAGGTACAACGCCAGAAGGCGGAGAAAAGAAAAGTGAAGATCCGTTATATGATGAAGCCTATCAATTTATTGTTGAACAGCAAAAAGCGAGTACATCCCTTTTACAACGTCAATTCAGAATCGGTTACAACCGTGCATCACGTTTAATGGATGATTTAGAAAACAACCAAGTAATTGGACCACAACGTGGCAGTAAACCACGACAAGTATTAGTGGATTTAGATAATGGTGAGGTGTAATGATGACAAATACGAATTCGATATACAGAATTAAAGAATGGATATTAAATGAAATTGAAGAAGGCAACTTGCAACCGGGTGATCCGGTTCCAAGTACTTTATCAATCGCAAGAGAAGTTAACGCAAAAACAGATGATGTATATGATGCAGTGGATGAACTTATTACGGAACAAGTTTTAACCCAAAACTTTGAAGCAACAGCGAGTGTTAAAACACCTCAGCCTTTCTTCTATCCGCTTGATAAGTTGTTAAGCATCAGTAAAATGATTGAGAACGAAGGTTACAAAGCTGGTACTATCTTTATGAATTTAGACCAACAACCAGCAACGATGTACGATCGCAAAGCACTTAATTTAAAAGAAGGCGAATTTGTCACGTTGATTGAAAGAATCAGAACCGCTGACGGCAGTCCAGTTGTCTATTGTTTAGATAAAGTAGCGACAAATTACCTGACTTGTGCTGCTTTCCAAGAACATGATGAATCTATTTTGACTGCGATCAAAGCTTATGCAGATATCAATATCGCATATTCAGAAACAGAGATTGAATCGGTCAGCTATGAACCTAAAGTTTCAGAAGCTTTAGAATCAGCGCCAAATGAAGCGTTGATGTTGTTAAGACAAATTCATTATGACCATCAAAACAGACCGATTCTTTACTCTTATAATTACTTCAAGAGTGAAGTGGTTAAATTTAAAACAATACGTAAAATTGAGGAAAACTAAGAAAGGGTGTGACAGTGTGAGTCAACAACACAATCATACAGAACCGCGCATTAAAGTGATGCCGACGGATAAATTCAAAACAACAATTATCACATTCAAATTTATGGCACCGCTTGATGAGGAAACAATGACTGCACGTGCATTGTTAAGTAAATTGCTTGTCAGAGCCACAAAACAATGGCCGACAGATAAGGCGTTTAACAGAAAACTTTCAGAGTTATATGGAGCATACGTCAACAGTTTTGTGACGAAATTCAAAGATAAGCATGTCATCACAATTACATTAGAAATTGTGAATGAACGCTACTTAAAACATAAAGATCCATTATTTGATGAAGGTTTAGCATTACTTCAACAAATACTTTATCATCCGTTAGTTGAAAATGAGCGTTTCAATGAAACGTTTGTGACACAAGAAAAGACATTATTGAAAAAGAAACTAGAAGCAATCAATGATAATAAAGCACAACTCGCTTTCTTAAAATTAATGAAAAACATGTTTGGCGATCAACCTTATAGTTATCTAGCATCAGGCTTAATCGAACATATACCTCAAATCACACCAGAATTGTTATACCATACATACCAATCCATGTTAGAAAACGATGATTGTGCTGTTTATGTCGTAGGTAATGTCGATACAGAAGAAGTGACAAGCAAAATCAAACAATTGTTTGACATCAAACCACTACAACAAGTGTCTTCAGTGATTCAAGCACAACGTTCTAAAGATGAGTTGCCTCAAACTATAGTAGAACATGATGAAATTGACCAAGCAAAGTTGAATATCGGTTACCGCTTCAACACATACTATGGACAACCAGATTATTATACTTTTGTGGTCTTCAATACAATGTTTGGCGGCGATCCATCGTCTGTCTTGTTCAATGAAGTACGTGAAAAACAAAGCTTAGCATATTCTGTACATTCACAAATTGATGGTAAAAATGGCTACATGTTTGTCTTGAGCGGCGTATCTGCTGAAAAATATGAAGTTGCGAAAGATACAATTTTAGCGGAATTCGAGAAATTCCAACGTGGCGAATTCAGTGAAGAAAAATTAGAACTCGCGAAGAAGATTTTAATTTCACAACGTAATGAATCTCAAGACCGTCCGAAAAGTATGGTGGAAATTGCACATAATCAGATCCTATTACCGAAAGATTTATCAAACGGTAATTACGGACAAAAAATTCAAGATGTGACGAAAGAAGATGTGATTCGCCTAACACAAAGTGCCATCCTAGATACAATCTATGTGTTGACGAAGGAGGACGAAGCATAAATGAATAAACGTTATTATGAATTAATCGATGAAACTGTATATGAAGCACAAATGGATAACGGTTTAAAACTTTTTATTATTCCGAAGCCAGGGTTCCAAAAAACATTTGTTACATATACGACACAGTTCGGTTCATTAGACAGCAAATTCAAACCTTTAGATAGCGATGAATTTGTGACGGTACCGGACGGTGTGGCACATTTCTTAGAACATAAATTATTCGAAAAAGAAGAAGGCGATTTGTTTACTGACTTTGCGGAAGATAATGCACAAGTTAATGCCTTTACGAGCTTTGATCGCACAAGTTATTTATTCAGCGCAACATCAAATGTAGAATCGAATATTTTACGTTTGATGAACATGGTAGAGACACCTTACTTTACTGAAGCAACAGTGGAAAAAGAAAAAGGAATTATCGCTGAAGAAATTAAAATGTATCAAGAACAACCAGGTTATAAGTTAATGTTCAATACATTACGTGCAATGTATGAAAAGCATCCGGTTAAAGTAGATATTGCCGGAAGTGTCGAAAGTATTTATGAAATTACTAAAGATGATTTATACCTATGTTATGAAACATTCTACCATCCATCTAATATGGTGATGTTTGTCGTAGGTAATGTCGATCCTGAACGTATTCATGATTTAGTTCGTGATCATGAAGCAAAAAGAGAATTAACTGCACAACCTGAAATTGTACGTGGCAGCTTAGAAGAACCAGAAGCAGTTCAACAAACTAAAGTGGTTGAAGAAATGAATATTCAAATACCAAGGTTGATGCTAGGCTTTAAAAATGTTCCGCAACAAGCGTCTAAAGAAGTCTTTATGAAACGTGATATCGAAATGACATTCTTCTTTGAAATGGTATTAGGCGAAGAAACAGATTTCTATCAAAACTTATTAAACGAAGGCTTAATTGATGACACCTTTGGTTATCAATTTGTGTTAGAACCTTCTTATAGTTTCTCTTTAATTACAAGTTCAACGCCTAATCCAGATAAGCTGAAGTCATTATTGTTAGATGAGTTGAAAGCTAAAGTTGGTAAACTAGAAGATGAAGAAGCGTTTGAATTATTGAAGAAACAATTTATCGGAGAGTTTGTTTCAAGTCTAAATTCACCAGAATATATTGCGAACCAATATACGAAGCTTTATTTCGAAGGTGTCAGCTTATTCAATATGTTAGATATTGTAGATAATATTACGTTAAAGAGTATTAATGAAGCGGCAGAGAAAAGTTTAAACTTTGATCAAATCGCTGACAGCAGACTGGAGATTAAGAAGTAAATGAAAGCACTAGTCATTGGCGGTTCTGGCTCTATCGGTTCCGCTATTGTAGAACAATTACTATCAGACGGATACGAGGTCATTGTGCATTACAATCATTCGTCACCAGATGAGTTGAAAGCAAAATATGATAGTCGGAATGTATCATTTGTACAAGCAGATTTAACGAACGATATAGATATTGATTCTGTTTTTTCATTTATTCATAATTTAGATGTGTTAGTTTATGCGGCGGGGCGCAGTTTGTATGGCATGTTCCAAGATATGACAGCGCAAGAGATTGAAGCATGTTATCAGTTGAATGTTAAGAATATGATGCTTGTTACACGTTATTTCTTAGAACAGCTGAGAGCAAGTAGTCATGGTCGCATTATAGTTATCTCATCTATATGGGGTGAAACAGGTGCAAGTATGGAAACTGTTTATTCTGCGATGAAAGCGGCACAAATTGGTTTTGTGAAAGCTTTAAGCCAAGAACTTGCAATGACTAATATTACAGTTAATGCAGTCACACCTGGCATGGTCAGCGGAAATATGGCGGATGAGTTTGAACCTTCTGAATTAGCAGCTATTATTGATGAACTGCCACAACAACGTATGGTTTCACCTGAAGAAGTCGCGTATACATGCGCCTACCTTTATAATGAACGTGCGCAAAGTGTCACAGGTACAATACAGAAAGTCAATGGCGGTTGGTATATTTAAGCATGAATTCCATATTCATATACTTAGAGATAATGTATAATGTAGATATCTTTCAGTTTTATTGAAAATGAGTATGTATCACTTCATTCTGATGAATTCTATATGTTGTTGAACTAAGGGGCGTGTTAAAACATGATAGCACCAGAAAGAAAAATTGAATGGTATTTGGAATATGAAATTACCTTTAACCGAGCTGGACTTTTAGGAGATGTCGCAAGTCTATTAGGGATGATGGGGATCAGTATTGTGACGATTAATGGTGTCGATCAAAATCGACGTGGTTTATTAATTCGTGCAGACAGTTTAGACAAAATGCGACGTTTTGAAGATATTGTAAGTCAAATTGATGAAATTTCGATTACAAAAATGCGAAAGCCGCAATTGCGTGATCGTTTAGCAGTCCGACACGGGCGCTATATCAAGCAAGATGCAGATGATAAGAAAACGTTCAGATTTGAACGTGAAGACTTAGGTCTACTTGTAGACTTTTTAGCAGAAATCTTCAAAGAAGAAGGTCATAAGCTTATTGGTATTCGTGGCATGCCACGTGTCGGCAAAACAGAATCAATTGTCGCAGGCAGTGTCTGTGCGCATAAGCGCTGGCTGTTTATCAGTTCTACACTGATTAAACAAACGATACGTAATTCTCTCTTAAAAGGAGAATACGGCCCAGAACATGTTTATATTATTGATGGCGCAGTGACTGCTAGAGAAAATGATCCGAAGCATCGTCAGTTAGTCGATGAAGTGATGACCTTACCTGCAATCAAAGTGGTAGAGCATCCGGATTTATTCGTAGATTCTTGTGATTATCAGTTAGCTGATTTCGATTACATTATCGAGTTAAGAGAAACTGAAGATCAAGAAATCAAATATGAACATATGAAACAACAAACAGTTAAAAGTAAGAATAACTTAGATTTCGGTAATTCCTTTGATGACTTTGGCGGAGGATTCGGATTTTTTGAATAATGTTTCAAGGAGTGTCAAAACATGAGCAATACAATTGGACAGACATTAAAAGGAAAAAGAGAACGCTTAGGCATGACGTTAAATGAATTAGAGTCAAAGACTAAAGTAAAAAGAGATACTTTGACACTTATTGAAGCGAATGATTTTAATGCGCTTTCTAATCCGAATTATGCGGAAGGTATTATTGAGAAATATGCCAAAGCAGTGAATACTGATGCTTCTATCCTGATTGCTCATCATCAAGAGGAACTGCCGAATTCTGCAGACAGTCACTATGATGAAAACATTGAACAATTCAGTGGAGCCAATCCGCCAGATTATAAAACACAAAGCAAAGATTCTAAGCAATTGGTTGTTTGGCTCAGCATTTTTATTGTGGTAACTTTGGTATTATGGGTGGCGGCAGTATTCTTATTATAAAATAGCAAGAAAAGAGGAAATGTTTATGAATCTACCCAATCAGATAACCATCTTCAGGGTAATTTTAATACCGGTATTTATTCTTTTTGCGTTAGTCGATTTCGGCTTCGGCAATATGACATTTATCGGAAGTCATTCGATTCGTATTGAGTTCTTTATCAGCGGTTTGATTTTTATCATCGCTTCACTTAGCGACTTTGCGGATGGCTACTTAGCACGTAAATGGAATTTAGTAACAAACATGGGGAAATTCTTAGATCCACTTGCAGACAAATTATTAGTTGCGAGTGCTTTAATCGTTTTAGTACAACTGGATTTAACAAACTCAGTTGTAGCGATTATTATCATTGCACGTGAATTTGCGGTAACAGGCTTACGTTTACTTCAAATTGAACAAGGATTTGTCAGTGCAGCAGGTCAATTAGGTAAAATTAAAACAGCGGTTACGATGGTCGCATTAGTTTGGATTTTACTTGGTGAACCACTTGTCGCATGGATTGGTTTCCCAATCGGACAAGTATTGTTATATATCGGTGTATTCTTTACTGTTCTTTCAGGTATTGAATATTTCTACAAAGGTAGAGACGTATTTAAGAAACAATCATAATTTACATCATTCTAAGAGTGGCATATACATAGCGGTGAACTGAATGCATATGAGTTCACAAATCACTATGTTTATGCCACTCTTATATTTGTATAGTATAAACTAAGATTCTCAAAGGTAATGGAGGAAATTTTATGAAAATTTCTATTGTAGCAGTAGGATCAGAACTCCTATTAGGACAAATACTCAATACAAACGCGAAGTTCCTTTCTCAATTATTTAATGGCGTAGGTTTGAACGTCGTGGAACAAGCGGTAATCGGGGATAATGAAGCGAGATTAGAACGTTTATTGCGTCAATCTTTAGAAGTCAACGATACCATTGTGATGACTGGGGGACTTGGTCCGACAAAAGATGATTTGACGAAACACACAGTAGCCAAAGTATTAGGACGTGAACTAGTTACAGATGAAACAGCATTAGAATATATTGAAAATTATTTTAAAGAACAAAAACAAGAAATGAGCGAAAATAACAAACAACAAGCATTAGTGATTGAAGGTGCCACAGTACTGCCTAATAAAGTCGGTATGGCACCTGGGATGTTAGTAGAACAAGATGGTAAACGTATTGCGTTAATGCCTGGACCGCCAAAAGAAATGAACCCGATGGCTGAAGAAGAATTACTTCCATTATTAATGCAAGAAAATGGCACAATCTTTTCAGAACAACTGAAATTTGCGGGCATCGGAGAATCACGTGTTGAAACAGAGTTATTAGATTTAATCGACAATCAATCAAATCCGACAATTGCGCCATTAGCTGGATCACATGAAGTTAAAATTCGTGTCACAGCAAGTGGGCCAGATGAAGCAACATGTAAAACGTTGATTAAACCGGTTAGAACTGAAATTTTAAATCGCATTGGGGATTACTATTTTGGTTCTGATGAAACAACGATAGAACAAGCAACGCTTGAAAAAGTACCAGGTACTTTTGCGATTTATGATGGAGTCACATCAGGAGAAGTTTATTCTAAACTAAAAGAAGATGACAAAGTTGATAAGTTAAGAGGTATGCTGGTTGATGATGTTATCTTTGTAGAAGAGGACTTAGATATTAAAACACGTTTGAAATCGGGTGCAGAACAAGTACGTAAACTTTATCAAACTGATATCGGTGTAGCTTTATTGCATGAAGAAGATGAAGTATATTTAGGGGTACTCACAGAAGATGACTTTAAAATAGAAGCGTTTACTATGACGCAAAAAAGGAATTTAATTAAACATAGAACGCCAAACTATGTCTATATCCGTTTGATAAATATGTTTTCTAAGTAGTAAATAGCTGAAAAAACACATTTATAAGTACGGGTGTTCGGTTAGTTGGGACTCAAAATGAGAAATAAACGAACAAATATTCGTTTATTTCTTGTAATTTAGGATAGAAACCTGTATAGTATTAATTAAGATAAATTTGAGAGCTATCTCGAATAGGAGGCCAGACATTGAATAATGAACGTCAAAAAGCGCTAGATACTGTAATTAAGAATATGGAGAAATCGTTTGGTAAGGGTGCGGTTATGAAGTTAGGCGATAACAAAGCACGCCGTGTTTCAAGTGTATCAAGCGGTTCTGTTACATTAGATAATGCTTTAGGAGTAGGCGGATACCCTAAAGGAAGAATTGTAGAAATTTACGGACCAGAAAGTTCTGGTAAAACAACAGTTGCATTGCATGCGATTGCTGAAGTACAAAAACAAGGCGGCATTGCAGCATTTATCGATGCTGAGCACGCATTAGATCCTGTATATGCTGAAGCATTAGGTGTAGATATCAATAACTTATACCTTTCACAACCAGACCATGGGGAACAAGGTTTAGAGATTGCTGAAGCATTTGTGCGTAGTGGCGCAGTAGATATTATTGTTGTCGACTCAGTTGCAGCATTAACACCTAAAGCTGAAATTGAAGGTGAAATGGGAGATACACACGTTGGTTTACAAGCTCGTTTAATGTCACAAGCTTTACGTAAACTTTCAGGTGCCATTTCTAAATCAAACTGTACAGCAATTTTCATCAACCAAATCCGTGAAAAAGTCGGCGTAATGTTCGGTAACCCTGAAACAACTCCAGGTGGACGTGCATTGAAGTTCTACAGCTCAGTACGTTTAGAAGTACGTCGTGCAGAACAACTAAAACAAGGCCAAGAAATTGTAGGTAACCGTACAAAAATTAAAGTGGTTAAAAACAAAGTTGCGCCACCATTCAGAGTGGCAGAAGTTGATATTATGTACGGACAAGGTATTTCAAAAGAAGGCGAGTTAATCGACTTAGGTGTTGAACATGATATCGTAGATAAATCAGGTGCTTGGTATTCTTACAATGGCGACCGTATGGGTCAAGGTAAAGAAAACGTTAAGAATTACTTGAAAGAGCATCCTGATGTTAAAGCAGACATCGATCAAAAATTACGTCAAAAACTTGGTATTTTTGATGGTGATGTTGAAGAGAAAGAAGAAAAAGAAGCAGAAAAAAATGGTGAAAATGCATCTTTATTCGAAGAAGAATAGTATCTAATTTGTAAACCTGGAAGCTGCTTCCAGGTTTTTCTTTTTTGCGGTGTAATAGTGAAGGTTATGTAAACTATTAACCTTGACACTTCTCATGTTAAAAAAGTACAATTGGTATGTATGATTCTTATATAACTTCATATAATCATATTGAAATTGATATACAAATAAACAAAATCCTAGAAAAAGGAGGTGTTTGTGTGAATTTATTAACCCTCCTACTCATTTTGCTGGGTTGTATTCTAGGAGTTGTTGTAGGGTATATAGTTGCCCAAAAAGTTTTGCACGACAAACAAGTGCAAGCAAAACAAACTGCAGATGATATTATCAATCAGGCGAACAAAGAAGCAGAGAATCTCAAGAAAGAGAGATTACTTGAGGCGAAAGAAGAAAATCAACGTTTGAAAGAACAAACAGAAAATGAACTTCGAGAAATACGTGGAAATCTTCAAAAACAAGAGACCCGCCTTCTTCAAAAAGAAGATAACTTAGAGCGTAAGTCTGATCTATTAGACAAAAAAGATGAGATTTTAGAGCAAAAAGAATCGAAAATTGAAGAAAAACAACAACAAGTAGATGCAAAAGAGAGTAGTGTTCAATCCATAATAATGAAGCACGAACAAGAATTAGAACGCATCTCCGGTCTCACACGTGATGAAGCTATTAAAGAACAGTTTCAACGTGTTGAAGAAGAACTGTCACAAGATATTGCAGTACTTGTTAAAGAAAAGGAAAATGAAGCGAAAGAAAAAGTTGATAAAACCGCAAAAGAATTGTTGGCAACAACGGTTCAACGCTTAGCTGCTGAACATACTTCAGAGTCAACAGTATCGGTAGTCAACTTACCGAACGATGAAATGAAAGGACGTATTATTGGTCGTGAAGGCCGAAACATTCGTACTTTAGAAACATTGACGGGTATCGATTTAATTATAGATGATACACCAGAAGCGGTTATATTATCAGGCTTCGATCCTATTCGACGAGAAATTGCACGCACAGCTTTAGTCAACCTTGTTTCAGACGGTCGGATTCATCCGGGTCGTATCGAAGACATGGTAGAAAAAGCACGTAAAGAAGTAGATGATATTATCCGAGATGCTGGTGAACAAGCTACATTTGAAATTAACGTTCATAACATGCATCCAGACCTTGTTAAAATACTCGGTCGACTTAAATTCAGAACAAGTTATGGCCAAAATGTCTTAAAACACTCAATCGAAGTTGCGCATTTATCAGGAATGCTTGCAGCTGAACTTGGTGAAGACGTGACATTGGCAAAACGTGCTGGTTTGTTACATGACGTTGGTAAAGCGATTGATCATGAAGTAGAAGGCAGCCATGTCGAAATTGGTGTAGAACTTGCGAAGAAATATCATGAAAACGAAACAGTTATTAATGCGATTCATTCCCACCATGGGGATGTTGAACCAACATCTATTATCTCTATCCTAGTTGCTGCAGCAGATGCTTTATCAGCAGCACGCCCAGGTGCTCGTAAAGAAACACTTGAAAATTATATCCGCAGATTAGAACGCTTAGAAGCACTATCTGAAGGATATGAAGGCGTAGAAAAAGCATTTGCGATTCAAGCAGGTCGTGAAATCCGCGTGATTGTATCACCAGATGATATCGATGACTTGAAAGCACATCGTCTAGCAAGAGATATTAAAAAACAAATAGAAGATGAACTACAGTATCCAGGACATATCAAAGTGACAGTTGTTCGTGAGACGAGAGCAATTGAATATGCAAAATAATTTTTGAAACCAATAGAACCTTGGGCTAGAGATAGCTCAAGGTTCTTTTATATCCATAGAAATATCCCTTCAACTGATGAACAAGCTGAAGGGATATAATGCTTTATTTCATATTAAAGTTATATATGCAACATGCTGAGTGTTGTAAATGTTAACGCTGATAATATAATAGATGCGATAACAATCGCAATTAATGGTTTGCCGGCACGATCTTTAATGTCTTTTAATGCGACATTCAAGCCTAAACCGACCATTGCCATAATGATGAGTAATGTTGCTAAGAAATTTAATACTGACATTAAAGGTGTTGGTAATGGTAGATACGTATTAATCAGCGCTGCAATAATGAAGCCGAACAAGAAATAAGGAATTTCTATCTTAGCTTTTTGACCACTATGTTGTGATTTGTATTTCATTATTGCGAGTAAAATTAAACTCACTGGAATCAATAGGAATACACGTCCGAGTTTTGCGAGCAACCCTATTTTAAGTGAAGCTTCTCCCGCAAATCCAGCAGCTAATACAACATGCGCAATTTCATGTAAACTACTGCCTGACCAAGCACCATACAATTGTGGCGCAATATTAAAAATGGATGTAATGACAGTGTACGCTAATGAGAAGAGTGTACCGATTAATGCGATAATCCCAACACTTAAAGCTGTGTCTTTCTCTTTAGCTTTTAAAATTGAAGAAGTAGCAGCAATAGCAGCTGCACCGCAAATCCCTGTTCCAATACCTAATAGCAGCCCGATATCACGGTCACCTTTAAGCCATTTGTTTAATAAGAAAATAAAACCAATGCTGAAAATTACTACACCGATATCCACAAGTAATAACGTACGTCCTTGAGTAATAATTTCGTTAATATTTAATTTAAGTCCATACAAGACAATCGCAAATTTTAAAAGCTTTTTAGCTGAAAATTCAATGCCTGGTCTTAGTGTCTCTGGATATCCTTTAATGTGTCGATAAATAATCGCAAATAGAATCGCAATCGTTAATGCGCCTACATTTGCGAGAATCGGCAACTTCGCTAACAACATACTGATGAGTGCGATAACCAGAGTAAAAAGTATCCCTAGTATAAATGGTTTTTGTCTAAATGTTGTCATAGTCATGCCTCCTTGAAGTTAAGAGTACTATTGGTTAACTATAACGTTAAATAAATATTTGGTATGGCGCTCATAACAAATTTGTTATAATTATAAAAAAGTCAAAGAGTCGGAGGACGCACTATGGATCCTTTTAAAGTGTTAATTGAAGTAGTAAAAACAAGAAGTTATACTAAAGCAGCGCAAAATTTATATACCTCGCAACCTTCAATCAGCCGAGATATTAAACGTTTAGAAAGTGAATATGATGTGAAAGTATTTGAATTTAAACATTCAAACATGCGCTTAACGACAGATGGTGAAACTTTATTTCGTTATGCGATACAAAAACAACGTCTTGAAGATCGTTTAAGAAAGGACTTAAAACAAGCGCCACATACAATATCAGGAGAATTAGTCATTGGCAGCAGTTACACTTACGGAGAATATCGGTTATCAGAACATCTAGCTGATTTGGCATTAAAATATCCTAAGCTGCACATTCATGCGAGGTTAGATAACTCAGAACATATTATAGAACACTTAAAACACAATAGTATCGATGTAGGTATTGTAGAAAAAGAAATCCAAGATAATGCGTTAAATAAAATAAAAATTGAACATGACGAGTTAGTATTAATTCGAAGAAAGGGCCAAGTGTTTAAACAAGCAACAACGTTCTATATCAGAGAACGAGGGTCAGGGACGCGTGCATACCAAGAGAAAGGGATTGAAGAACTCGGTTTAGATGACATTTTTTTAGTTGAAATGAATAATACCACACTGATTAAAAATATGGTGCGCAGCGGGATGGGAATCTCTATTATTTCATCTTCTACCTTAACACCTTATGACCATCAATATTTAAGTGTCGTACCTGTTGATATACAACGTGATTTTTACTTGTTTACGCATAAGAATAAATATATTGATGATAACTTAAGTTTGTTGATAGAACATTTGAAGAAACAATAAGAGCTTAGTAAAGAGATAAAAAAAAGAAGTTAAGCATGTTTGCTTAACTTCTCGTGTTTCAAGTGTCAGTGCTATGCACCGCATCGTTTTTTATTTGTATAATCGTTGTTTTTATTTAGATAAAAGTAAATCTGTTTGTTTTACTTCTTTAAGTACTTCGCATGTATCTAATGCGTTTGAAGATAATTGTGCGTATCTTTCAGCTAAACGATAAGCATTGACATAAAGTTCTAATGCATCTTTTGCGATATCTTCAGCATCCTCGCTTTTTGACGGGTTTGATTGAAGTACTAGTTCTGCGAACTTTTCGGGATCAATATTAATTGACATTGAATAACGACATCTCCTATAAATTTGATAGACAAATCATAACATACAAACACACTCTGAAAAAGTAAAACTTATAATCGAAAATTGACAGATTTTTTACAAATACAACAATGTGATGTATGAATGACTTAATTACTTTTACCCGCTCTACATAAAATTAAAGATGAAGTTGTCAAAACTTAAAAGAATCTTTGATTTTAGAACGTGATTGCTACTTTTCAATTGATGCTTTTTCCATTAAACTAACTAATATGAGAGGATGAAGGAACGTTGAGAATATTATTTATCGGCGATATCGTAGGTAAGGTAGGACGTCAGGCAATCACGACGTATCTTCCTAAATTGAAACAACATTACCGTCCGACTGCAACGATTGTGAACGCTGAAAATGCGGCACACGGCAAAGGACTGACTGAAAAAATTTATAAACAATTATTACGTGAAGGCGTAGACTTTATGACAATGGGCAACCATACGTATGGCCAACGTCAGATTTATGAATTTATTGATGATGCGAAACGTATGGTCAGACCTGCGAACTTCCCTGATGAAGCGCCAGGTGTAGGTATGCGTTATATGCAGATTAATGACACGAAGTTAGCAGTTATTAATTTGCAAGGTCGTGCTTTTATGCAAGATATTGATGATCCGTTTAAAAAAGCAGATGCTTTGATTAAAGAAGCGCAAAAAGAAACACCTTACATTTTTGTTGATTTCCATGCGGAAACAACATCAGAGAAAAATGCGATGGGTTGGTATTTAGATGGCCGCGCAAGTGCAGTAGTCGGCACGCATACACATATTCAAACCTCAGATAACCGTATTTTACCTCAAGGTACAGGTTACATTACGGATGTCGGTATGACAGGCTTCTATGATGGTATTTTAGGTATTAATCGTGATGAAGTCATTTATCGTTTTATCTCAAGTTTACCGCAACGTCACGTTGTACCTGATGAAGGCAGAGAAGTTTTATCGGGTGTTGTGATTGATTTAGATAAAAATGGTAAAACGAAAAAGATTGAACGAATTTTGATTAACGAAGATAACCCATTCGACATGGTCTAATAAGGTATCGTCCGTTAGTATGAATTTCACTTAAAACCACTGTTATCATAGTAATACAGTGGTTTATTTTGTTATGATGATAGATGAATTATATTACAGGAGGCAAAGCTAGGTATGAAATCACAAGTATCTTGGAAAGTAGGCGGACAACAAGGTGAAGGAATTGAATCGACTGGAGAAATCTTTGCCACAGCAATGAACCGTGAAGGGTATTATCTCTACGGATACAGACATTTCTCAAGCCGTATTAAAGGCGGACATACCAACAATAAAATTAGAGTATCCACAACACCTGTACATGCAATCAGCGATGATTTAGATATATTAGTCGCATTCGATCAAGAAACGATTGAATTAAATCATCATGAAATGCGTGATGACAGTGTGATTATTGCAGATGCTAAAGCAAAACCGTCTCGTCCTGAAAATTGTAAAGCCCAACTCATCGTACTGCCTTTTACAGATATCGCAAAAGAGCTTGGTACGAAATTAATGAAAAACATGGTCGCAATCGGCGCAACATGTGCCATTATGGATTTAGATATCAAATCTTTCGAATCTTTAATTGCGAATACATTTGGTAAAAAAGGCGAAAATATTGTAGACATGAACGTGCAAGCATTGCATGCAGGTTATGAAGCAATGAAAGAAGAAATGACAGACTTAAAAGGTGATTATCACCTTGAAGCAAGTCAATCTGAACCGCATTTATATATGATTGGTAACGATGCAATCGGTTTAGGTGCGATTTCAGCTGGTTCTAAATTTATGGCTGCATATCCAATTACACCTGCCTCAGAAATCATGGAATATATGATTGAAAACTTACCTAAAGTCAATGGTGCGGTTATTCAAACAGAAGATGAAATTGCTGCTGCGACAATGGCTATTGGTGCGAACTATGCAGGTGTCCGTGCATTTACAGCATCAGCTGGACCTGGTTTGTCATTAATGATGGAATCTATCGGTTTATCAGGTATGACTGAAACACCACTAGTGATTGTGAACACACAACGTGGCGGTCCATCAACAGGATTACCGACAAAAGAAGAACAATCTGACTTAATGCAAATGATTTATGGTACACATGGTGATATTCCTAAAATTGTCGTAGCACCGACAGACGCTGAAGATTCATTCTATTTAACAGTGGAAGCTTTCAACTTAGCTGAAGAATATCAATGCCCAGTGATTATCTTAAGTGACTTACAATTGGCATTAGGTAAACAAACTGTAGAACAATTAGATTTCAATCGTGTTGAAATTAAACGTGGTGAATTACTACAAAGTGACATCGAAAGAGATGAAGATGACAAATCATACTTCAAACGTTATGCCTTAACAGCAAGCGGTGTGTCACCACGACCAATTCCAGGCGTTAAAGGCGGTATCCACCACGTGACAGGTGTAGAACACAGTCCAGAAGGTAAACCTAGCGAGTCTGCACAAAACCGTCAAGAACAAATGGATAAGCGTATGCGTAAGACGGAAAACTTATTAATCAATGAACCAGTGATTGATGATCAACCATATGATGAAGCGGATATTTTATATATTGGTTTCATTTCAACAAAAGGTGCAATCCAAGAAGGTAAAGCACGTCTTGAAGATGAAGGTATTAAAGTCAATCACTTACAAATCAAACAATTGCATCCGTTCCCAACACAAATTGTGCAAGAAGCGGTAGATAAAGCGAAAAAAGTCGTTGTTGTTGAACATAACTATCAAGGACAACTTGCGAATATATTAAAAATGAATGTGAACGTCCATCAAAAATTAATCAATCAAACGAAGTATGATGGTACACCATTCTTACCACATGAAATTGAAGAAAAAGGTTTAGAAATTGCCAAAGAAACTGAAGGAGTGGTTACAGGTGGCAACATTTAAAGATTTTAGAAATAACGTTAAGCCTAACTGGTGTCCAGGTTGCGGTGACTTCTCAGTCCAAGCTGCGATTCAAAAAGCAGCTGCAAATGTAGGTTTAGAACCAGAAGAAGTAGCATTAATTACAGGAATCGGCTGTTCAGGCCGTTTATCAGGCTATGTTAACTCATATGGTATGCATGCGATTCACGGTCGTGCTTTACCGATTGCACAAGGTGTTAAAATGGCTAATAAAGATTTAACAGTGATTTGTTCTGGCGGTGACGGAGATGGTTATGCGATTGGTATGGGTCATACGATTCATGCATTACGTCGTAATATGAACATTACGTACATCGTTATGGATAACCAAATTTACGGTTTAACTAAAGGACAAACATCTCCATCATCAGCACCTGGCTTTGTGACAAAAACAACGCCGAAAGGTAACATTGAACAAAACGTAGCACCATTAGAATTAGCTTTATCATCAGGTGCAACATTTGTAGGACAAGGTTTCTCAAGTGACATCAAAGGTTTGACTGCGCTAATTGAAGAAGCAATCAACCACGATGGTTTCTCATTTGTGAACGTCTTCTCACCATGTGTAACTTATAATAAAGTAAACACATATGATTGGTTTAAAGAAAATCTTGTATCTGTTGATGAATTGGAAGATTATGATCCATCAGATAAAGGTAAAGCAACGCAAGCAGTTATCAATCATGAATCATTGCTTACAGGTATTGTTTATCAAGATAAAGAAACACCTTCTTATGAATCACAATTAGAAGTGATGAGCGGAGAAGCTTTAGCTAAGCAAGATATCAACATTGACCAATCACAATTTGACGAACTAACAAAACAATTTATTTAAAATACAAAATAACCTTCATATTCTTCAAATAACGGGTATAAGTTATTGTAAGGGTATGAAGGTTTTTTATAATTCTGAAAATATATTTATATGATTATTTTGTATATCCATTAAATTTAGATTGACTAAAGTTTAAAATAAAAGTTTGGCATACCGCTTAATCAGGGTAATGTTTAAATAAGTCGCATTTAAGAGGTGTACAAAATGAAGAAAGAGATAAACGGAAATGAAACTCCCATGACACAAGAACACTTATTAAATAAAATTGCACATAATTACTTAGAAGGACAACAAGTAGATCCTTCAAATGAACATATAATTGAAAATGAAACACCACAAGGGTATGATGCACGTATTTATTTATTAAAAAACGAAGCCAATCGAAAACATTTAGCACATTGTATTAGAGATTATATTAATGGACATCTCGTAAAAGTATAAGTAGACGATCATTTATTAATTGATTTTACGGAAACAGCAAATAATGATCATACCCATTTTAAA
>NZ_PZGG01000037.1 GCF_003043455.1 Staphylococcus simulans
ATATGATGAATGAAGTAGAATGTGTTGAGACAGTTGAAGCAAGCCTCTTTTTAATGTATTTATCCAAATGTATTTTTAGAGCGTTGAGGGCATAAAATTACATGATAAATAAACATAAACTGATGGTTGCTGAGGCTGTAATTCAATTACTAAATAAGGGGCTGAATGAATTGAGTCATTTATCAGATTTGGATATCGCGAATCAAGCTACATTACAACCAATTAAAGACATTGCAGAAAAGATTGGTATTTCGGAAGATGCTTTAGAACCATATGGTCACTATAAAGCCAAAATCGACATCAACCAATTAAAAGACAATGGGGACAAAGGGAAAGTTGTTCTTGTTACTGCAATGAGTCCGACACCAGCTGGTGAAGGTAAATCAACTGTAACTGTTGGTTTAGCAGATGCATTCCACGAACTAGGAGAAAATGTCATTATGGCATTACGTGAACCTGCATTAGGTCCAGTGTTCGGTATTAAAGGTGGCGCAACTGGCGGCGGCTACGCACAAGTATTACCGATGGAAGATATCAACTTACACTTTAACGGTGACTTCCATGCGATTACTACAGCAAACAATGCTTTATCAGCATTCATTGATAACCACATCCATCAAGGTAACGCGTTAGGTATTGACCAACGTCGTATCGAATGGAAACGTGTGTTAGACATGAACGACCGTGCATTAAGACAAGTTGTTGTAGGTCTTGGCGGACCAACACAAGGTGTTCCACGTGAAGATGGATTCAACATCACAGTAGCATCTGAAATTATGGCAATTCTTTGCTTAAGCACTGGCTTAAAAGACTTAAAAGAAAGCATTTCAAAAATTACAGTTGCTTATACACGTGATCGTAAACCGATTACAGTTGCAGATTTAGAAGTTGAAGGTGCACTTGCG
Organism: Staphylococcus simulans; assembly: GCF_003043455.1. GTDB lineage: Bacteria > Bacillota > Bacilli > Staphylococcales > Staphylococcaceae > Staphylococcus > Staphylococcus simulans_A. The sequence goes on from NZ_PZGG01000037.1 coordinate 906, forward strand.
ATGATTCTTAAAGATGCAATCAAACCTAACTTAGTTCAATCAATTGAAGGTACACCAGCGTTAATCCATGGTGGACCATTCGCAAACATTGCACATGGTTGTAACTCAATTCTTGCAACGGAAACAGCACGTAAACTAGCTGATGTTGTGGTGACTGAAGCTGGTTTCGGTTCAGACTTAGGTGCTGAAAAATTCATGAATATCAAATCACGTAAAGCAGGATTCGAACCAAGTGCAGCCGTAGTTGTTGCGACAATTCGTGCATTGAAAATGCATGGCGGCGTAGCGAAAGATGACTTGAAAGAAGAAAATGTTCAAGCAGTCAAAGATGGTTTAGAAAACTTAGCACGTCATATCAAAAACATCCGTTCATTCGGTGTAGAACCAGTTGTAGCATTAAACGCATTCGTAGCAGATACAGATGCTGAAACTAAAGTAGTTGAAGACTGGGCAAAAGAAAACAATGTACGCATTGCTTTAACTGAAGTTTGGGAAAAAGGCGGTAAAGGCGGCATTGAATTAGCTGAACAAGTGAAAGAAGTATTAAATGAAAAACATGATTTCAAAAATACTTACGAACTTGAAGAACCAATCGAAGAAAAAATCGAAAAAATTGTTAAAAACATCTATGGCGGTAAAAAAGTAACATTTACTAGCAAAGCACAAAAACAATTAAAACAAATTAAAGATAACGGTTGGGACAACTACCCAGTTTGTATGGCTAAAACACAATATTCATTCTCAGATGATAAAGATTTATTAGGTGCGCCTGATGATTTCGAAATCACAATCAGAGAATTACAAGCTAAAACAGGTGCTGGCTTTATCGTTGCTTTAACAGGTGCGATTATGACAATGCCTGGCTTACCTAAGAAACCAGCAGCACTAAATATGGACGTTACTGAAGACGGCCATGCGAAAGGTTTATTCTAATATAAACTTTAAATAAGACAGACCCTGAAGTGTGAGTTTTTCACTCATATCTTCAGGGTCTTTTTGTCATTAAATGGGCTTCTATATCATATTTTTCTGCTTTTTCATACGTAGCTTCAGAAATCAATCCTTCAACCCTCATACGCCACAACACATAATGTTGACGTTGTAATCCTATATCAAGCTCATCTTTAGGCTTAAGTGTGCCATCAGCTTGATAAGGCGTATAGTAATAGGGGCTTTGTACTAATCCGACGAGATAAGCCGCTTCAGGCACATTCACATCACTCGGTGGTTTCCCGAATAAACTAAACGAAGCGGATCCAATACCGGTAATGTTATCACCGTTATAATCACGCCCAAAAGGTACGATATTCAAATACGTATATAAGATTTCTTCTTTAGTCATAATCCGTTCAAGTTTGAGTGCCAATACAATTTCATTTGCTTTACGATTATAGGTCTTATCATTATTCAGCACTTGATTTTTAATCACTTGTTGCGTAATGGTACTGCCGCCTGAAGACACCTCAGTTTCAAAAATATCTTGGTAAATGGCTCTTAGTAACGCCTTAGGTAAGATACCATCATGTTTATAGTACAAAGAATCTTCAGAAGCGATTAACGCTTTTGGTATTAAAGCATTCACACTTTTTGGACCTACTAATAAAGGATTTTGTGAGTGATCATATTGTGTTAAGAAATCTTTCTTAGCATAATTGACTTGTTCATCACCAGGTACGTTCAGGACAGCTTCGCGTAGTTCTGAATCTGTAATATTTTCTGATTGAGCCGTCATACTCATGAAGAAACCGACTAATAAACCGGTTGCTAAACTCATAGTCAGCAAAATAATAATGAACAGCCAAACGAAAGAATATTTAATCCGCTTATACCATTGTTCAAAGATACGAAGCGGGGTAGAAGCTAAGGGTTCATTAAGTTTAAATGGTTTCATGTTTCGCCTCCGTTAATTAAACATAGTATAGCATAATTGAATTCAAGTTGACTTTTAAAAAACAGTTGATTATAATGAAATCAAATTAATATGTTTTGGATAAGGAAAAGTAACTCATTTGATTGTTTTCAGAGAACTGGTGGTCGCTGCGAACCAGTAACAACAAATAAGCGAATACACCTGTTGCCTTCATTGTAAGTATCCAACGTTTGACTTAATGAACGTATCATTAATGATAGTAACCTTTTTAAGTATGGTGGTACCGTGCAATAGATGCGCCCTTACAGAATTCGTCTGTAAGGGTTTTTTTTATTTCCAAATTTCTAAAACACAACAAACACAAAATATGAGGAGGAATATAAAATGACAAATGAATTATTACAAGACTTAGAGTGGCGTGGCTTAGTATATCAACAAACAGATGCTGAAGGATTAAAAACATTATTAGATAAAGAACAAGTGACATTATACTGTGGTGTAGACCCGACTGCAGATAGTATGCATATTGGTCATTTATTGCCATTATTAACATTACGTCGTTTCCAAGAATACGGTCATAAACCGATTGTTTTAATTGGCGGCGGTACAGGTATGATTGGTGATCCATCAGGCAGAACGGACGAACGTGTGTTACAAACAGAATCACAAGTTGAAGACAACGTACGTGGTATCAGTGCACAAATGGACAAAATCTTTAATTTTGATGGGGAAGGCGCAGCACAACTCGTTAACAATAAAGACTGGTTAAGCCAAATTTCTTTAATCGATTTCTTACGTGATTACGGTAAACATGTAGGTGTGAATTACATGTTAGGTAAAGACTCAGTGCAATCTCGTTTAGAAAAAGGAATTTCATACACTGAATTCACATATATGATTTTACAAGCAATCGACTTCGGTCATTTAAACCGTGAGTATAACTGTAAAGTACAAATCGGCGGTTCTGACCAATGGGGCAACATTACAAGTGGTATCGAATTAATGCGTCGTATGTACGGTCAAACAGAAGCATTCGGGTTCACTATCCCATTAGTTACAAAAGCAGATGGTAAAAAATTCGGTAAATCAGAATCAGGTACGGTTTGGTTAGATGCTGAGAAAACGAGCCCTTATGAACTATACCAATTCTGGATCAATACATCAGATGAAGATGTCATCAAGTTCTTAAAATACTTTACATTCTTAGATAAAGCAGAAATCGAACGATTAGAAGCATCTAAAAATGAAGCACCTCATAAACGTGAAGCACAAAAAGCATTGGCTGAAAACGTGGTAAGCTTCATTCATGGACAAGCAGCTTTAGATGATGCCATCCGTATTTCAGAAGCTTTATTCAGCGGTAATTTAAAAGCATTAAGCAGCCAAGAATTACGTGAAGGGTTCAAAGATGTACCACAAGCAGCAGTAAGCCAAGATACAACAAATATTGTTGATTTCATTGTAGAAGCGGGCATTTCTTCTTCTAAACGTCAAGCGCGTGAAGATGTCTCAAACGGTGCGATTTACATTAACGGTGAACGTCAACAAGATTTAAAATATGAAATTACTGACGAAGATAAAATTGATAATGAATTTACAATTGTACGTCGCGGTAAAAAGAAATACTTCATGGTGAAATACCAATAATAGAGTTATTTCGAAAATGAAACTAACTAAAAACGCTTGAAGAGGGCAAAAACCTTCTCCAAGCGTTTTTAATATGTGTTGATGTGATTATTTTTTACCTAAGCGTACATCTAAGTCTTGTTTTTTGCCATCACGAATTATTTTAACTTTCAATGTTTCGCCTGGCTTTTTGTTTTCATATAAGTAAGATCTTAAATCACTATCATCTTTAATAGCTTTACCATCTGCTTCAATGATAATATCGCCTTCTTTAAGTTCACTGCTGCCTGATGCTTTCGCCACATAGACACCATCATTACGATCAGTATCCAATTCGCGTTTATAACGTTCAGGGATATCACTGATATTGATTGTACCGATACCAATAGAAGGACGTTCGACTTTACCGTGTTTAACAAGTTGCTCAATTGTAATTTTCACTTCATTACTTGGAATCGCAAATCCGATACCTTCAACTTGTGCCATTGAGATCTTCATAGAGTTAATGCCGACTAAATCGCCATCTAAATTGACTAAAGCACCACCTGAGTTACCAGGATTGATTGCCGCATCTGTTTGTAGTACAGACACTTTATTATTACCTGCAGATGTTTGTGTTTCAATTGTACGTTCATTCGCAGAAATGATACCTGATGTCACAGTATTCGCAAATTCTAATCCTAATGGGTTACCGATCGCGAAGACGCTGTCACCTGTTTTAACTTTAGAAGAGTTTGCGAATTTGATTGCTTTTGTACCTGGTGCATTCTCAATTTTCAATACCGCAATATCCGTTAGGGCGTCTTTACCGACTAATTTAGCATCAACTTGTTTGGTGTCATGTAATTGGACTTTGATTTCACTTGCACCATCTACAACGTGATTGTTTGTCACAATATAAGCGCCGTCACCTGATTTTTGATAAATTACACCAGAACCGATGCCGGCTTCTTGTGATTTACCAGCATTTCCGTTAAAGAAATCTTCCAAGCTTTGTGCTTTCTGCATATTGATGACACCTACAATAGAAGGCGAGACATCGTTAATCATTTGATTGACAGATTTATATTTTGAACTTTTACCGTCTAAAACGTTGCCACCTTTACTATTTGAAGCTTCTTGTACGGTGGCACCGTCGTTTGATGAATTCATCAATTTCGAGGCACCGAAGACAATTAAAGCACCGACAATTCCCGATAGTAAAGCGATGAGAATCACACGTAACCATGGGAATGAACGTTTAGGCGGTTGATGATTTTCATTATAGTATTCAGTCATTGAATTCCTCCCAATATGTTTCTTTTTATTATTATCATATGTTTAGTTCATAATTTCTACTAATTTGCTATGGGGTGTGACAAATTCAAGTATGCCTATTGATGTCAGAATCAACAGAAGCTTGAAATAGGCTTGTTGCTGAGAGGCGGAAGTGATAGAATTTGTATAGTTAAATAAACAATTTAGTAGGTGACAGAATGTATAAATTTATCAGCAGTATTTTATATTGGATTATTGTCAAACTAAGTAAATCACTTAAAGTTTATGGTAGAGAAAATATTCCGCAGCTTAATCGTTATGTGGTGACCTGCAACCATGAAAGTTATAACGAAGTGATTATGCTCGGCATGGCACTTTACCCAAATCAAATCCATTATATGGCTAAAAAAGAGTTGTTTTATAATCCAGCTTTCGGCAACTTCTTAAAATCATTAAATGCCTTCCCAGTGGATCGTGAAAATCCGGGACCAAGTACGATTAAAACACCTGTGAATTTATTAAAGAAAAATAAAACAATCGGCATGTTCCCAGCAGGACATCGTACTTCTGAAGAAACACCATTAAAACGTGGTGCAGCTACGATTGCTATGATGGCAAAGGTACCTATCGTACCTGCTGCTTATGAAGGTCCAGATAAAATTATGGGCATGGTAACAGGTAAAGCGAAAATTATCTTCGGTGAACCGATTGATACCAATGACTTACCAGACCATTTAAAGAAACGTCATGAAAAAGTGGATTATATTACACAAGAATTAACTAAACGCACTAGAGCTTTACAACAAGAATTGAAACAGTTACCTAAATAATAACATGACACAAAAGTCAGATGATGGTAGAGAACACAGCTCCTTCACCGCATCTGACTTTATTTTTGTGCATTTTATATCATTTTATATAGAGAGAAGGAATGAACAGTGTATAACTTTTTACAACGTCTTGGACGTTCATTAATGTTGCCAGTTGCCGTCTTACCCGCAGCAGCTATTATTATTGGTATCGGTAACTTATTAAAAGCATTAGAGGTTACACCAACTTTAGCTGAATTTATTTTCCAAAGTGGTATCGCAGTATTAGATCAACTTGGTTTATTATTTGCGATTGGTGTGGCATTAGGTATGGCCAAAAAGAACGACGGATCTGTCGCACTTGCAGCCGTTGTGGGTTACTTTGTAGTGACATCAGTACTAAAAACAGAAACTTTAGCAGAAATTATGCAAGTGAAAGAAGATAGTTTAAATATCGGTTTTTCAGCAATGAATAACCAAAACGTTTTTATCGGTTTGATTATTGGTTTAATTGCAGCTTTTTGTTACAACAAATTCAGCGCAACAGAATTACCGACTGCTTTATCATTCTTTAGTGGTAAGCGATTAGTACCCATTATGACAGCATTCTTATCAGTTATTTTAACTGTTGTTTTACTATTTGTATGGCCATTCGTATATAGTGGCATTATTGCATTTGGTAAATGGATTATGGATTTCGGCGCATTTGGCGCATTCTTGTACGGCTTTTTCAACCGTTTATTAATTCCGACTGGATTACATCACGCGTTAAATTCAGTATTCTGGTTTGATTTAGCAGGTATTAATGATATTGCTAAATTCCAAACTGGTGAAGGTGCGGTTAAAGGTATCACGGGCAGATATATGGCTGGTTTCTTCCCAGTGATGATGTTTGGTGTACCTGCAGCTGCTTTAGCTATGTATCAAACAGCAGAATCTAAACAAAAGAAACGTGTCGCGGGTTTAATGCTTGCTGGTTCCATCTCAGCTTTCTTCGTCGGTGTAACTGAACCGATTGAGTTTGCATTTATGTTTGCGGCACCGGTATTGTTTGTGATTCATGCATTATTAACAGGTTTATCCTTATTTATCGCTGCATTGTTCCATTGGACTGCAGGGTTCTCATTTAGTGCAGGATTAATTGACTTCTTGCTATCATTAATTAATCCAGTTTCAAACCATCCATGGATGTTGATGGTCCAAGGCGTTGTATTCTTTGTGATTTATTATATTGTATTCAGAGTCGCAATCTCTGTCTTTAATTTAAATACACCTGGACGTGGAGATGAACAAATTGCGGATCCTGTAGATGAAGAGGCTGAAGATGCATCAACAACACAAGGTAAAGGCGGTAAGTATACCGCAATGTCTTCACAAATCATTTCTGGTTTAGGAGGCAAAGAAAATATTACTTCATTAACGAACTGCGCCACACGATTACGTTTAGAGGTAGCGAATATCGATCAAATTGATAAAGCGCAAATTAAACAATCAGGTGCTGCAGGTGTAACGACAAGCGGTCAGCATAATGTTCAAGTGATTATAGGTACCCAAGTACAACAAGTCGCAGATGAAGTAGAAAGACAATTAGAAACAGAATAAAGTAAAGAGAACGGAGACGCTTTGTGAAGAGTTGTCTCCGTTCTATTGCTTATTTATGTATAAGTTTGTATAATATTAATTATTCTGAATTTTCCGAAGTAGGTGGAGAAATGAAAGCAGTATTATTTGATGTTGATGGTGTATTTTTAAGTGAAGAAAGGTGTTTTGATGTATCAGCGTTGACGGTATACGAGATGTTGATGAGTCAGCACTTTTTAAAGTTAATGCCGACAGTGACATTTAATTCTATTAATGATAGTGAAATCAACTTGATTCGCCAAGTTGTTTTTGATCAAGATAACATCTTAAATGCGATGAAATCTCGTGGTTTGAATTCCAACTGGGATATGTTGTTTATCGTGTTATCGATTCATTTGATTGATTTACTCAAAACGTTATCGAAAGAAGATAGGGAAGCCTTTTTAACAGCGCATCCGTTTACAGATGTGACCATTCAGGAAGTAGGAGAATTGGTTGGTCGTCAACAAGTCGACTTTATGAAGCCGCTTCACTTCATCGAAAACGCAGAATCAGGTAAAACAAAAATTTATCGTGATTTACGCAACTATGCGGCAGAACAACTTGATACAGATCATACGGAATTATTTGAAATTCGCAGTCCTTTATGGGAAATTGCACAAGAAGTTTTCCAAGAATGGTATTTAGGACATCGTTTATATCGTAAGGTTGAGGAAAAAATTCCGAGAAGCGATTTTAAAACAGGGTATATTTATCATGAAGAAGAATTGGCAGAAGCGGATAAAATCAAAACTTTATTAAATGACTTAAAAGCAGCGGGCTATACGTTAGCTGTTGCGACCGGACGCCCAAGAACGGAAACTTTAGTGCCGTTTGAAGATAAAGGATTCCTAAAATACTTTGATGAGTCACATGTCGTTTCTGCGACAGAAGTATTAAAAGCAGAAGAAATGTTTCCTGAATTAAAACCTTTGGGTAAACCGAACCCATTTTGTTACGTGGCTGCATACAACGGTAATAATGAAGCAGATTATCGAAATTATGCTGAACAACAAGAACAGATATTTGCTGGAGAAGAGATATACATAGTTGGAGACTCTCTCGCAGATTTATTTAGCGCACAAAAGACAGGTGCTACGTTTATCGGGACTTTAACAGGTTTAAAAGGGAAAAAAGCCAAAGAAGAATTAGAATCGTATCACGCAGATTATATTGTGGATAATGTGTTAGATATTCGCTCAATTTTATTGTAATGAAAAAACCAGCAAACTTGGATTTGAACTCCAGTTTGCTGGTTTTTTACTTTTTATTATTTATTTAAATCTACGAATTGTATAGATTCAAAACCATCGATTTGATGTAATGCGTCGATGACTTCATCAGAGACAGGCATGTCGACAGAGATGATCATCATCGCATTACCGCCTTGTGTAGTACGTCCTAAATGCATAGAAGCGATATTGATATCGTATTCACCTAGGATTTGTCCCGTGCGTCCTACGATACCTGGACGGTCTTGGTGATGGATGACCAATTGATATTTTTCTGGTTTGAAATCAACAGGGTAGTCGTTGATTTGAACGATACGTGGACCATAGCCATTTAAAACAGTGGCACCGACTGTTACTTTACGATCTCTGTTGATCATTGTTAATTCAATGTAGTTGTTGAAAGAACGTGATTTCGCATCTTTTTCAACATTATAAACTACATTTTGTTCATTTAATAAGAAAAGGGCGTTAACTAAGTTCACACGTTCAGCTAAATCTTGAGATAAAATACCTTTAGCAATAGTACGTGTTAGAATATTTGTATCTTCTTTAACTAATTCACCACTGAATTTAATTTTCAATTCACGTGGCGCTTTACCTAATAATTGGATACACACTTTGCCAACCATGTCACATAAGTTCAAGTATTCTTGTAACTCATTATCTTCTTCACCAAAAATCATTTTTGGTGCATTGACTGCATGACGGACATTGCCAGTATGGAAGAATTCTTCTATTTCATTTGAAACAGAGACCGCCACTTTTTCTTGAGCTTCAACTGTAGACGCACCTAAGTGCGGTGTGACAACAATTTTATCGTGCTTAGTTAAAGGTGAATCAGTCGCAGGTTCATGTTCAAACACATCAATGGCAGCACGTGCGATTAAACCTTGGTCTAATGCGTCAACTAAAGCTTGTTCATCAATAATACCGCCACGAGCGACATTGATGATTTGTAGGTTAGGTTTTGCTTGTGCAAAGAAATCTGCGTCGATTAAACCTTTAGTTTTAGGTGTCAGTGGGGTATGCACTGTTACAAAATCAGCACGTTGTGCAATTTCATCAACTGTTGCGCGTTCGATGTCTAATTCTTTTGCTTTTTCAGCAGTTAAGTAAGGGTCAAAAGCGATAATTTTCATACCGAAACTTTTCGCACGTTTCGCAACACCGAGTCCGATACGTCCTGTACCGATGATACCTAACGTTTTATGATATAACTCTGTACCTTTGAATTGAGAACGATTCCATTTGCCTTCTTTTAATGATTGATTGGCTTCAGGAATTTGACGCGCCATTGCAAGTATCATTGCCATTGAATGTTCAGTTGCAGAGATGGTATTCCCATCAGGAGCATTAATCACTAATACACCATGTTTCGTAGCAGCATCTCTATCAATATTATCGACACCAACACCTGCACGTGCAATAATCTTTAAGTTTTCCGCAGCTTCAATGACTTCAGGTGTGACTTGTGTTTGGCTTCGGATGATTAAACCGTCATATGCTTTGATTTTTTCTATTAATTCATCTGGAGAAAGTCCTGTATCAATATCTACTTCAAAATCTGGATCGTCTAATAATGTTTGTAAACCATCTTTAGCAATGGGATCTGAAACTAAAATTTTATACATAAGCTTTTACCACCCCTAAATATGCTGTAGTACCTTTGCCGATATGTGATTCATGGCGTAATTCTGAAAGTACAATTTCTAATGCGCTGATGCATTGTAAAATGTCGGCAGTATCAATTTGACCTAAGTGACCAATACGAAGAATTTGACCTTTTAATTTACCTTGACCGCCGGCGATAGTGATGTTGAAACGATCTAGCAATTCATTTTTAATGGTTGCGACCTCACTTGGAGAGTTAGGTACAAATGCGGTTACAGTTGGTGAAGCAAATTCATCCTTAACAAGTAAAGGCAGGTCTAAAGCTTTTAATGCTGCTCTTAAACCATCTCTGATTACGTTATGACGTTCTATAACGTTTTCAAAGCCTTGTTCTTCAATCCAATCTGCATAAGCAGCAACACCTTTATAAAGACTTACATTTGGTGTAAATGGTGTTGAATTTTTTTCTGCTGATGCAATGTATTTATTAAAGTCTAAATAAAAGCGTGGTGTTTCAACTTCAGCAAAGCGTGCTTTAGCGCGATCTGAATAAGCTGCAAATGCTAAACCTGGTGGAAGCATGATCGCTTTTTGGCTTCCTGAAACTAATACATCAATGTAGTCGCGTTTTAAGTTTACGTCTACAGCTCCGACACAACTTACACCGTCAACTACAAAGTAAGTATCTGGATAGTTTTTATGAAGTGCTTTACCTAATTCATGAATAGGGTGAAGCACAGAAGTTGATGTTTCACAATATTGACTGTAAACAGCAGTGACAGGTTCAGGTAATGCTTTTAAATATTGAATAAATGCATCCACATCTACTGCTTCTCCCCAAGCGACTTCATAGACATGTACATTTTTAAAATATGTTTGAGCGATTTGTTTATATCGATTACCGAAAGCACCAGAAACGATGACAGCGACATGATCATTTGGATTTAGAATATTAACCATACTTGCTTCTAATGCGCTTGTCCCACTGGAAGTAAAGATTAAAACCTCATTTTCAGCCCCGAATACAGGTTTTAACCCTTTATATGCTTTTTCTGCGATTGCTTCAAATTCTTTTGTGCGATGACCAATCATCGGTTCTTGAATGACGCGTTGAATGCGTTCAGGAATCGGAGTTGGTCCAGGTGTCAATAACAATGGATAATGATACATATAGATTTCCCCCTAATGTAAGATTCATTAATCTTACCAAATATTCCGAAAATAATAAAGGCACTTTAAGTGTATTTTTACTTAAAACCAGATAATTTTATATCAAACCGATATTGTAAGCGTTTTAATATAAAATAACAAGCAACCCAACACAAGGTTGGGTCGTTGTTATAGAATGACTGCATCAATTTGAATATCGACATTACCTCTGATGGAATTAGAAATCATGCAATTATTATCCGCAATTTTTAAAAGTTTATCTAAGCGTTTTTCAAGTGCTTCTTTTTGGTCAGCTTCAACTGTTATTTTTGGATAATGCGTAATTTTTTCCATTTTGAATTTGCCATTAATGAGTGAAGCGGTCCCGACTGAAGATTGATTAATAGATATATTTGTGAAGTGTGCACGTTCTAATGTGGCTGCTAATGAAATGATATAACAAGAAGAGGCAGCAGCAATCAACATTTCATCTGGGTTTGTACCTTCACCAACACCACCAAGTGAACTTGGAATAGAAATGTTTTCGTTTAAAACATCTCCTTTAACAGTACCAGTTTCGTCTCTGCCGCCGCTCCATTGTGTGGTTACAATAAAATCGTGTTCTGCCATATCTCTTTGACCTCCGTATGAATTATGATAGATTGTTTTTACAACAATATTAAAAGGGTGAATAACATGGAAAAAGTGATTCCGAGTGAGAATTTTCAAATTATTGCACATCGTGGTTTCTCATTAGATTATCCAGAAAATACATTATTAGCTTATAAAGCTGCGTTGAATGCTTCTGTAGATATGTTAGAAATTGATGTGCATTTAACTAAAGATCATCAACTCGTTGTTATCCATGATGATAAAATAGATCGAACTTCTAATGGAAGTGGGTATGTTAAAGATTATACGCGAGATGAATTAAAAAGCTATGATTTCGGTTCATGGAAAGATGCGACATTTATCGGTGCGAAAATAATGACATTTAAAGAAGTCGCAAAGTTAGTTGAACCGCATGATACCACTTTATTGATTGAGATTAAGAAACCAAGCAAATATCCCAATATAGAAGAAAAATTGTTGAAAGAAATCGAAGATGCACACTTAGATGCAGATAAAGTTATAATTCAGTCCTTTGATGAAAGAAGTATTGAAAAAATTTCTAAACTCACACGTAAATATCAACTTGGTGTATTGCTAAGCAAGAAAAAATATTTGTTCAAAATGCCGAATTTTAATAAATTAGCTAAATTTTGTCAGTTTGCCAACCCTAATTATGAGTTGGTGAACAAGAAGTTTATAGAAAGAGCACATCTGCATCATCTAAAAGTACTGCCTTATACAGTCAATGATATCAATGATATTCGAAAATTGATGATCGATGGGGTAGACGGTATCATTACAGATGGACCGAATCATTATTTTGAATTAGATTGATTGCTTAGGATATCACTTGTATAATTAAATTATCTAATTAATAGAAGGGAAGATAAGAGAAAAACGTTTATTAAAATAATAGCTGTTTTTCTCGAACAACGATGAAATTCAACCTCAAACCCATCCAAAGACTGGATAAAAAAGAATTAATAAGCTGGATAATCGTCATCATAGGTGTAACGATTTATAGAGTGATTAAACGAAAAAAAGCTAAATCAACACAAGCATAATAAAAGGATGTCTGATTTTACAGGCATCCTTTATTTTTTCTTCATTTTTATGTCTGAGATATTGAACCGTTCATTGATCATGTTATAAGCCCATGGCAGATATTTAGTGAAACCATAAAAGAAACCAAATAACGCGAAAATCGCTTCTCCATTATCTTGAGTAATAGATAATAGAATCAAGGTACTTACAAACACATATACATTAACTACTAAAACAATAAACGCAAAACTTTTAATCACATTATCTACTTCATCATTTTTAAAATATTGATAAGTCATAATAATGACTGAAAGTACAAATGAAATTGCAAGTGATAAGGATAATGCGAACCCAAAATTTGCGATGAAAGCATCAATAATCACTTTCAGTATAGACTTTTCAAAATAGCTTTTATCAAAGTATTCAGTAAAACTTGGTAAGAATATGAGACCGCATATAATATAAAATAACGCTAGTATCATAATCAATGTATTATTTTTCAACCAGTTTTTCACATCGAGTAACTCCTTCTCATTAGTAACTATATTATGACGTAAACAACTGAATTTTACTAGCACTTAAAGAAGGGTAGGGAAAAATAAACATAAAAAAATACTGCACCTTTGAAAAGATGCAGTATCGAAATCTCGGATTTATTATTTACCTGAGTAGTACTCAACGATAAGTTGTTCGTTGATTTCAGCTGGTAATTCGCTACGTTCTGGAATACGTACGAAAGTACCTGATAATTTTTCTTCGTCGAATTCTAAGTATTCTGGTACGAAGTTGTTGATTTCAACTGATTCTTGGATAATGTCTAGTTTTTGAGATTTTTCTCTAACTGAGATCACTTGACCTGGTTTTAAAGTGTATGATGGGATATCAACGCGTCCACCATCTACTTCGATGTGTCCGTGGTTTACTAATTGACGTGCTTGACGACGAGTACGTGCTAAACCTAAAGCATATACAACTGCGTCTAAACGACGAGCAAGTAAACGCATGAAGTTTTCACCGTGAACACCAGATTGTTTACCAGCGATATCGAATGTGTTACGGAATTGTCTTTCAGTGATTCCGTATAAGTAACGTAATTTTTGTTTTTCACGTAATTGAATCGCATATTCTGATAATTTTTTTCTTTGGTTTGGACCATGTTGACCTGGTGCGTAAGGGCGTTTTTCTAACTCTTTACCAGTACCGCTTAAAGAGATACCTAAACGACGAGATTTTTTCCAGTTTGAACCTGTAAATCGAGCCATGTTAAGACTCCTCCTTTTGTTTTTTGTAGTTGTTATGAAAAAACAAAAAAGAGTATTGTATGCTTAATAGGATATATTGTTTTGTGTGTCCTCGCCTCATAGCTCCGGTTACACGGCACGTCCGCGTTGGGAACAACATAGAGCCTATTAATATACAATTGCTACTTTCGTTATTTCACACAAAGAGTATTGTACCATTATGACGAATAAAGTCAAGGGTTTATCCATATTTCCATGTAAAACAATTATTTCACTGTTTGTGCAATTTGTTCTTCAAGGATTTTCATTAGTGAAACCAAACCTTCTTCATCAGTTTGAGTAAAACGTCCTTTAATTGGTGCATCGATATCTAAAAGACCAATGACTTCACCATCACGATGGAGAGGGATCACAATTTCTGATTGACTACGTGCATCACATGCGATGTGTCCTGGAAATTGATGTACATCTTCAACACGTTGTACAATATCTTTTTCAACAGATGTTCCACAAACACCACTGCCGACTTGAATAGGTGTACAAGCTGGTCTACCTTGGAATGGACCTAAAATTAATTGCCCAGCTTCCATTAGATAAAAACCGATCCAGTTAATATTATCTAAATTTTCGTTTAAAAGAGCAGAAGTGTTACTTAGCAAAGTAATTAAATATTTTTCATCTGCATTTAAACCTTTCATTTGTTGTGCGATTGATTGGTAATTTGTCGTCGTTTGTTTCATAAATTATGACCTCTTTTCTGTCTAGCATTTTCCATATTATAATATGTACATCTGTAAGACTTCAATTTAAGGTGCTTATTCTGAATTTTGTATAAAGAAAATTAATATTTTATTTTAATGAGGCAAGAAATTACGCTATAATGAGAAGTGATTAAATAGGAGGAGAAAACAATGGCACTGTATATCATCTTAGCAATTATAATTATTGCACTTATAATTGTCGGTATCATGTTCTATCTCCGTTCTTCAAAACGTCAAGTGGTCGAAAAAACCGAAGAGCGCAAGATAGAGGTTGAGAAACTAACATTAGACGATCGTCTGAGAGAGTTAGACGATTTAACCCTAAAGGGTGAAACACAACTAGAATATGACCGCTTAAAGCGCGAATCATTAAAGAATACTAATGATAATTTAAGTCCGGTTGAAGAGAAAATTCATAATGCGGAAGAAAACTTTGATAAATTCAAATTTGCTGCAGCACAAGCTGAGTTAGACGATGCAAACGCATTAATGGATCGTTATGAAAGTCGACATGCAACATTAACAGAAGAAGTTGAGAATATTCTTGCTGTGCATAAAGAAAGTGACCGCTTATTTGAAGAAAGCAAAGTAGCATATCGTGAAATGAAACGTGATGTTTTAGCAAACCGTCATCAATTCGGTGAAGCGGCAGCACCATTAGAAAAAGAAATTGAGTCATTTGAACCTGAGCTTGTGAAGTATACTGAGTTTAAAGAAGAGGGGAATTACCAACAAGCATATGAGCATATTAAAACGCTCAATGAAGACATCAATTACTTACAAAAAGATATGCAAGAAATTCCGGAATTAATTCGTGAAGCACAAAAAGAACTTCCAGGACAATTCCAAGACTTGAAATATGGTTGCAGAGACTTGAAGGTTGAAGGCTACGATTTAGACCATGTTAAAGTCGACAGTAATTTACAATCAATGAAAACAGAGTTGAGCTTTGTTGAACCGATGATTAGTCGTTTAGAGCTTGAAGAAGCTAATGACAAATTAAACGCGATCAATGATCAACTTGATGAAATGTATGATTTAATCGAGCACGAAGTGAAATCTAAAAATAAAGTAGATGAAACAAAAGAAGTTATCACAAATGACTTGTTCCGTGCGAAAGATACAAATTATACATTACAGACTGAAATTGAATATGTACGCGAGAATTATTATATCAATGAGACAGATATTCAAAATGTACGTCAATTTGAAAATGAAATTCAAAACTTGATTTCAGTTTATGATGAAATCTTAAGAGAAATGTCAAAATCGACAGTACGTTACAGCGAAGTTCAAGATAACTTAGCGTACATTGAAGATCATGTGAAAGTAATTAATGAAAAACAAGAAAAACTTCAAAATCATTTAATTCAATTACGTGAAGATGAAGCAGAAGCAGAAGATAACTTGTTACGTGTACAAAGTAAGAAAGAAGAAATTTACCGTAAGTTGTTAGCTTCTAACTTAACAAGTGTTCCTGAGCGTTTCATTATTATGAAAAACGAAATTGATCATGAAGTTCGTGAAATCAATAGTCAGTTTGATGAGCGTCCAATTCATGTGAAGCATTTGAAAGATAAAGTGACAAAAGTTGTCTTACAAATGAATAATTTTGAAAACGAAGCGATGGATGTATTAGTCAATGCAGTCCTTGCTGAGAAGTTAATTCAATACGGTAACCGTTATCGTAAAGATGACAGCAGCATTGATAAGAGCTTGAACGAAGCAGAACGTCTATTTAAAAACAATAGATACAAACGTGCGATTGAAATCGCAGAACAAGCTTTAGATTCAGTAGATCCTGGTATCTCACAACGTATTGAAGATGAAGTTGTTTCACAAAGTCAAATTTAGCATATTATGTAAGAAGGCGAGAGCAGTATTTGTTCTCGCCTTTTTTTACGTATTGAGAAATCATTGATTTGTGGTAAAATATTAAAATTGGAACAAAAGACTCAAAAAGATAGAATTCATTAAGTGGAAGTGACAAAAAGTGATTTATTTAGATAATGCAGCGACTACAAAACCTGCACAAGATGTGTTAGACACCTTTGTTAAAGTCAACCAAGATTTGTATTTTAATCCGAATAGTCCACACCAAGCAGGTTTGCAAGCCGAACAATTGTTGAAACAAGCAAAGCTACAAATTAATCAAATTCTGAATTTAAAAGATAGATACGATATTATTTTTACGAGTGGTGCGACAGAATCAAATAATATGGCACTAAAAGGTGCTGCCTATAACCGAAAACCATATGCAAATGAAATTATTGTTTCTGTTTTAGAACATCCTTCAGTGCTTGAAGTGATGCGTCATTTAGAAGAAAAAGGGTTTAAATTACGTTATGTCAATGTGACTCAAGCAGGTACAATTGATTTAGAACACTTGAAATCATTGATGAACCCAAATGTTGGACTTGTCACATGCATGCACGTGAATAATATTACTGGTCAAATTCAACCGATTGAAGCGATTGCGGAAATACTTGAAGCATACCCTAAAGCACATTTTCATGTGGATGCTGTACAAGCTATCGGTAAAGTACCGTTACACTTTAATGGTGTAGATAGTATGAGTTTCAGCGGTCATAAGTTTAACGGTTTAAAAGGACAAGGTTTATTACTAGTACGTAACATTCATAATCTTGAACCTGTGATTCATGGCGGAGGACAAGAGTATGGTTTGAGAAGTGGAACCGTCAATTTACCTGTGGATATTGCGATTGTTAAAGCATTGAAACATGCTGTGAATGAACAAGCACAACTCGTATCAAGATTGAATCAATGGAATGAAGACTTACGTGCGTTTTTTAAAGACTACGCAGGCGTTCATGTGAATTCACCGCAACACAGCGCACCGCACATTTTGAATGTCGGTTTTGATGGTGTGAAAGGTGAAGTATTAGTCAATGCTTTCTCGAAACAAGGTGTGATGTTATCTACAACGAGCGCATGTTCATCGAAACACAGCCGTTTAAATGAAGTGTTGCTGGCAATGGGCATCAGTGAATCAAGAATTGAAGGCAGTATCCGGATTTCTATGGGTGCAGTAACAACTGAAGAAGATATTGAAGGTTTTAAAGAAGCGTTTAAAATTGTTTATGAAGAAATGAAGGAGTTGTTAAAGAAATGATCTATGATCATATTTTAGTGCGTTATGGGGAATTAACGCTTAAAGGTGCGAATCGTAAGATGTTTGTGAACCGTTTACGTTCAAATGTCAAACAAGCTTTGATGCCGCTTCAAGGCTACCGTGTCAAAGCTAATCGAGACAGAATGTATATTGAAGTGACACCTGAAGCGGACATCGAAGAAATTATGCGTCGTATCAGCCAAGTATTCGGCGTGAAATCAATCAGTCCTGTGATGAAACTTGAAAAAGATTTGGAAGTTGTAAAAAAACAAGCAAGTGAATTTGCGAAAGCATACGCTGACGGAGATTCATTTAAAATCGATGTAAAACGAGCAGATAAGCAATTTCCTTATGACACATACCAATTACAACGTATGCTCGGCGGTGCGGTATTAGAAAATAATGAGCAAGTCCATGTAAATGTTAAACAACCAGACCATGTGATTAAAACAGAAGTACGCTTAGATGCCATTTACATTTATGACCGTGTCATTGACGGAGTGGGCGGTTTACCAGTCGGCACAGGCGGTAAAACGTTATTAATGTTATCAGGCGGTATTGATTCACCTGTAGCTGGTATGGAAATCATGCGTCGCGGTGTTACTGTTGAAGCCATTCATTTCCATAGCCCACCGTTTACAAGTGAGAAAGCCAAAGAAAAAGTTATTGAATTAACACGTATTTTAGCTGAGCGTGTAGGTCCAATCAAATTGCATATCGTACCATTTACAGAAGTTCAAAAACAAATTCATAAAGTAGTCCATGAACGTTACACGATGACTTCTACAAGAAGAATGATGATGCGTATTGCTGATAAATTGGTACATCAAATTGGTGCAGATGCAATTGTTAATGGCGAAAATTTAGGTCAAGTTGCCAGCCAAACACTCAAAAGTATGTATGCGATTAACCATGTTACATCAACACCTGTATTACGTCCGTTGTTAACTTTAGATAAAGAAGAGATTGTGATTAAAGCTAAACAATATGGCACATTTGAAACATCTATTCAACCATTTGAAGACTGTTGTACAATCTTTACACCTAAAAATCCAGTAACAGAGCCTGACTTTGAAAAAGTGGAACGTTATGAAAGTGTATATGATTTTAGCGAAATGATTGATTGTGCTGTAGAAGGTATTGAAACAATTGAAGTGACTAAAAATTATCAAAGTCAAAAAGACAAAACAACAGAAGCGTTAATGGAAGATTTATTCTAAGTAATATGTGAGTAAAAGGGGTAAACATCGTGGAATGGGATTTGACACTGATATTAATCATAATTGTATTTGGATTTTTAGCAGCATTTATTGATGCGGTAGTCGGTGGCGGTGGTTTGATATCAACGCCGGCTTTGCTCGCTATAGGTCTTCCACCAGCCACAGCGCTTGGAACAAATAAGTTAGCAAGCTCTTTTGGTTCTTTAACCAGTGCAATTAAATTTATTCGTTCAGGCAAAGTTGATTTGAAAATTGTAGGCAAGCTGTTTCCATTTGTCTTTTTAGCAGCAGTGGGTGGGGCGAGTTTAGCATCGTTTCTACCAGCCGCAGTCTTAAAGCCACTCGTCATTATTATTTTAACTATCGTGATGATTTATACACTGGTGCGTAAGGACTGGGGTAGTATACGTACTTATCAAAAACTTTCAACTAAAAAAGCTGTTATTTTTACAAGTGTGTTATTGCTTATAGGCTTTTATGACGGCTTTTTAGGTGGCGGTACTGGATCGTTTATGCTATTCACTTTGCTGATTGTCGGCTTTGACTTTTTAAGTGCTGCAGGTAATGCGAAAGTACTTAATTTTGCTTCTAATATCGGAGCGCTATTGCTTTTTATGTTCTTAGGAAAAGTGGATTACAGCATTGGCTTGATTATGGCTTTCAGTATGATTGTCGGTTCTTATGCAGGTGCGCAATTTGCATTAAGACAAGGGGTCGGTTATGTCAGAGTATTGTTTGTCATCGTAACGAGTGCATTAATTCTGAAAAATATCTATGATTACATTCATCAATGGTTAAGCTAACGTAAACTGCGTCTAAAACTGTACGCAGTTTTTTTCTTATGGACATAAATTTTTCAAATCAATGAATCTTCTCCATGAAATTAGTAAATAGTTTATTCAACCGAAGGATAATTATTGGAGTTGACGTGTTGATATCGGTATAATGGGGTAAAGAAAAAGTACTAACAAAATCTCAGGAGGTTGTTTATTAATATGGTACAAATTACATTTGGCGGAGATCCCGTAACATTAGTAGGTAATGCAGTAGAAGAAGGGCAAGTAGCACCAGACTTCACAGTAGTAAACAATGATTTAGAAGAAGTTACACTTGCAGACTATGATGGCAAGAAAAAATTAATCAGTGCAGTACCTTCAATTGATACAGGCGTTTGTGATAAACAAACTCGTAAATTCAATGAAGAAGCATCAGAAGAAGAAGGCGGCGTAGTGCTTACTATCTCTGAAGACTTACCATTTGCTCAAAAAAGATGGTGTGCAGCAAGCGGTTTAGACAATGTTATTTTATTAAGTGACTATCAAAAACATTCATTTGGTAAAAACTTTGGCGTATTAATGGACGACTTACAATTATTAGCACGTTCAGTATTCGTATTAGATAAAAATAACAAAGTTGTTTACAAAGAAATCGTGAATGAAGGTACAGATTTCCCTGATTTCGAATCTGCATTAAAAGCATATAGAGAACTAGACTAAATCAAAGCATGTATTTGAAATAAATTTAAGTTAATAAATTAGACCAGACTGCTCATAATTAGTGTAAGAATTTAGATTCATTGATTATGAGCAGTCTTTTTAGGAAGGATTTTAATATGGCTGAAGAACAAACAATTATGGAACGTTTGTTTCATGAATTAGATACAAAAACAAAAGAACTCAATAAAGAAAATGGTCAAAGTTTTATTGAGAACTTAGGGCTTGCGATGGAACAGATTTATCGCAATGACCGAGACTTATTAGAACAAGCAACATTAGCAGACCGACGTAAAGCTTTCCAATTTGCATATTTAAGCTTATTACAAGAACAAGATATTCAAGCAAATCATCAAATTACCCCAGATTCTATCGGCTTGATTCTTGGTTTCTTAGTGCAACAGTTCACGCAAGATAAAAAAGAACTGAATATTGTAGATTTGACAAGCGGCAGTGGCCATTTAAGTGCTACTGTACATGAAGTATTAACAGAACAAACATTGATGCATCATCTTGTTGAAGTTGATCCAGTTTTATCTCGTGTAAGTGTGCATTTAGCGAATTTCTTGGAAATTCCGTTTGATGTCTATCCGCAAGATGCGATCTTACCATTGCCGTTTGAAGAAGCGGATGTTGTCATTGGAGATTTACCAGTTGGGTATTATCCAGTAGATGATCGCAGTCATGAAATGAAACTAGGATTTGAAGAGGGACATAGTTATGCACATTTCCTATTAATTGAACAAGCAATTGAGGCGTTAAGAGGTGCAGGTTTTGCATTTTTAATTGTGCCTAGCAATATTTTTGAAGGTGAACATGTAAAACAGCTTGAAAAATTCATTGCAACAGATACAGAAATGCAAGCATTCTTGAACTTGCCGAAAACTTTGTTCAAAACTGAACAATCTCGTAAATCCATCTTGATTTTACAGAAAAAGGAACGCGAGGTAACGCATGCTGTTGAAGTATTGTTAGCCAATATACCAGATTTCAAATCTCCGCAACAGTTTCAAGGATTTTTAAAAGAATTGTCAGAATGGCTGCAACAAAATCATCACAAAAAATAAACTGTAATAATCTTGAAATTGAACTGTATTAATGGTTAAATAGATATGGTAAAAGAAAATGTAAATATTGGAGGCATAGTTTTATGTCAAAATTAGTTTTAGCAATTAACGCGGGTAGTTCATCACTGAAATTCCAACTTATAGAAATGCCTGAAGAAAAACTAGTAAGTAAAGGTTTAATTGAGCGTATCGGTCTTAAAGGCTCAAAAATCACAGTAGAGTATAACGGTCAAAAATTTACTGATGAAAAAGAAATCAGCGACCATGTAAAAGCAGTTGATTTGATGTTAGATAGCTTAATTAGCCACGGTATTATCCGTGACATCAATGATATTGATGGTACAGGTCACCGTGTTGTTCATGGTGGAGAATTATTCCCTGAATCTGCGTTAGTTACAGACGAGGTAGAGAAACAAATTGAATCATTGACAGAATTAGCACCGCTTCATAACCCAGCAAACTTAATGGGTATTCGTGCATTCCGTAAATTATTGCCGAATATTCCTCATGTTGCAGTGTTTGATACATCATTCCATCAAACAATGCCAGAACAAGCGTATTTATACAGCTTGCCATTCCATTACTATAAAGACTATGGTATCCGTAAATATGGTTTCCATGGTACAAGTCACAAATATGTATCACAACGTGCTGCTGAAATCCTAAATCGTCCGATTGAAGAATTACGTATTATTTCTTGTCATATCGGTAACGGTGCATCAATCGCAGCGATCGATGGCGGCGAATCAGTAGATACGTCAATGGGCTTCACACCATTAGCAGGTGTTACAATGGGTACACGCTCTGGTGACATTGACCCAGCGTTGATTCCATATATCATGGAAAAAACAGGTAAAAGTGCTGAAGAAGTATTAGATATCCTAAATAAAGAATCAGGTTTATTAGGTATCTCAGGTACTTCAAGTGACTTACGTGACTTAGAACAAGATGCAGAAGAAGGTAAAACACGTGCTAAATTAGCATTAGATGTATTTGCTTCACGTATCCATAAATATATCGGCTCTTACACAGCTAAAATGCATGGTGTAGACGTTATCGTCTTCACTGCAGGTGTTGGAGAAAACTCTGACGAAGTACGTGGCCGTGTATTAGAAGGTTTAGAATTTATGGGTGTTTATTGGGATCCTAAGAAAAATGAACAAATTCATGGTTCAGAAGGATTTATTAACTACCCACATTCACCAGTTAAAGTATTAGTTATTCCAACTAACGAAGAAGTTATGATTGCACGTGATGCAGTTAAATTCGGTAGTTTATAATTGATAAAAATCATCCAGTTAACAGGGCAGAACGCCTTGTTAACTGGATTTTTTATGTTTGAAGACGTTTTTAAACAAGAAAAAACCGATCAGTTTTTAAACTGATCGGCTAAATTTCATAATTAAAGCAATGGAATTATCTTGCTTGGTATTGTTTACGTAATTCTTCAGTTGCTACTTGAGGTTCGAAATCTTCAGGCATTTCTTCTGTACGAACTACTAGAACATCACAAGGTGAATGACGAACAATAGCTTCTGAAACAGAACCTACGATAAAGCGTTCTACCGCATTCAAACCAGAAGTACCGCAAATTACTAAGTCTGCATTGACTTCTTGTGCGATTTTTTTAGGAATGATTGCTTTAGGTGAACCAAATTCAAGGAGTGTTTCAACGTCTTCCACGCCTTCTTTTTGGGCAAAATCTTTATAACCTCTAAGTAATTCTTCAGCGAATTGTTTAGATTTTTCAGTGAACTGAACATCATAAACCTCGTATGAAGTATATGTTCTAGAGTCAATAACATTAGTGATGATAAGTTTAGCGTTGTTACGTTTCGCCACTTCCACCGCTTTATTGAATGCCCATTCAGCTTCTTGTGATCCATCTACTGCGATTAAAATATTTTTATAAGTTAACATCGTACATGACCTCCTTCTTCTATTCATTTATATTTTACCACATTGACAGAATATTAGAAATAAAAGTAGTGATTGAATTTTTACAGTTGATTGAATTTTATGAATATCTTATCTTTCATGATAATTTAATCTTATCATCCTTTT